>DAIOVK010000051.1:0-11655 GCA_036759045.1 Kapaibacterium sp. (SeqCode)
TTAACTCTTTACATTTTTCTTAATTTTGTTTGTAGCTTAAGCTACGATATGTCATTTCCATTTAAAATAAAAGTCTTGCTTTATCAAGGGATTCGAAATGACATTAAAAATCGGAATAATAAAAACAAATTAGTATAAAGTCATAAATCCTTCTTCGCAAGTTAAACTTGGGAAGAAGGATTTTAGACTATTAAAAACACATAGCCATACTATCAACTTGTTGATGGTAAGGATTGCGTCTTATTTCGTTCATTTTCCGAAAAGTAAATGTCTTCGTTTATATTCGCCTCGGAATGACAATTTTACTCTCTACTTGAGAAATCCTACGAACTCGGCAGCACGCAATTTAGCACTTCTTGCTCTCGGATTCCTTAAATTTTCTTCATCAGACGGAATAATAGGTTTTTTTGTTAAAATAATGAATTGTGGCACAGGATTTGATAATACATCATCATACTCGGAAGAGTATTTTTTTGAATGTTCTTTGAAATAATTTTTAACGATACGGTCTTCAAGCGAATGATAGGCGATAATTACTATTCTTCCCCCCGGCTTTAAAAGAATAGGATACGAACTAATTGCCTCTTCTAAAGTTTGCAATTCATCATTAATAGCAATTCGAATAGCTTGAAAGACTCGAGCAAGAGATTTAGCTCTTGAATGGAATGGGACAGATTCTAAAACGATTTGTCTTAAATCGAAAGTAGTCTTTAAAAAAGAAGTGCGGCGAGCCCCCCCGAGCCGCCGCACAATTTGCTTTGCAAAGGGTTCTTCTCCATAACTGCGAAGCACCCTCAAAAGCTCTTCCTCTTTGCTATTGTTCAAGAACTCTGCTGCAGACAACCCTTGTTTAGAAAAACGCATATCAAGTGGTGCGTCTGCTCTGTAACTGAAACCGCGATAGCTTTCGTCGAGCTGTCGCGATGATACCCCCAAATCTAAAAGAATACCCTGAACTTTATTGTGAACCTCTTCTATGCTACAAGCCCTGCTGAAACAGTCATTGATGAACCTAATTCTTGATTCGTTCTCATTTCCTATTTCCTCTTTAAATTTATTTTTACAATGACTTATTGCCTCTTCATCTTTATCGAAACTGAGTAATTTTCCCCTACTGCTCAATTTCTTTAAAATTTCTGCCGTATGCCCGCCTCCGCCAAGTGTTCCGTCTATATAGATTCCATCTATATCCGTAATCAAATAATCAAGCGTTTCGTTTAGCAATACTGGCAAATGATAATCATACTCTGCCTGCTGAGAGTAATCTATTTTTTTTTTAACCTCCTGTTTTTTTTCTTATTCATCTTTTTTAATTATTAATTGTTAATTGTTAATTGTTAATTATATAACTAAATATTTCTAATTTATCATCTTATAAAATCAATTTTCAAATTCTTCATTAATCATTAATCACTAATCATTAAAACTAATCTCTTATCATTAACAATTAACAATTAATAATTAACAATTAACAATTATCATTATTCACTTTTTTTGACATCACTTTAGCTGCTATTTCCTCGAAAGTTTCAGTAAAGCTGTTCTGATATGAGTTAAATTCGTCCGGATTCCAAAATTCAATATGGTCCATAACGCCAAGTATTAATATTTTGCAACCTGTTGTCTCAATATTAATGTTGGCTTCTTTGAGTAAATTACTTGGTAAATTAATTCGTTGCTGTGAATCTAGAGTAGCTTCTTCGCAGTTTGCAAGCATTACACGAATATAGTAAAGAGAAACAGGGTCGTTCAAATCAAGCTCACGTGTATATTTAGCTTCGATTTTTTCCCACTCGTCCTTTGGATATGCAGCAACACATTTGCCGAACCCCTTAGTAATCGTAAAGGTATTTTCTGCTAAAGCCGAGATGTATTTTCTCATCTTGGCTGGAATGCTGACTCTTCCTTTATTATCTATTGAGTAGGTTTCCTGTCCCTTAAAAAAAGCCATTTTGTTAATCAAAAATTACTTAAATTTGAAAATGGATTAGTGAATTATTTGAATTTGCCATTTTTTACCATTTTATGACAAATTTTGACATAATTCACCACATCGCTTTGCAAAAATAAGAAAATATTAATTCATAGCAAATTTTTTTTTAATTTTTTTTATATCTTATGAAAGCTAACTATTTTTTATTCATAATAATAATATTTGTCGCTGTAAAATTTGCTAAAGCACAGGAAATTTCTGTTTTTCTAAATGAAGAAAACACTATTGAAGTAATTGATAGCGAATTAAAAGAAAAATTAATGCTTTTTTTAGAATATGATAATTTTAAAGAAGCGAGAGTTTTTAAAAGTGATGAAAATACTTATTTCCTTGTTATTCAATACAAAAAGAATGATAGATTACAGCAAAATCGAATTACACTTGATTCAGTAGCATATTTAAATTTAAGAAAAAAAATCAGCAGTGCAGTAAGGGAAGTTGATTATACTATTGGATTGGACAGCGATGGAAGAGCAGAATGGCTACTTGGAACTACCTGCTTATCGCTAGGATTTTATGGCTGGGCAATCCCGAATTTATTAAGAATTAGCAATAAGCCGGCAGTAGCTACTTATCTTCTCACAGGAGCTTCTGGTTTTTTTATTCCTTATTTCATTTCAGAAAACAGAGATGTAAGCCATTCATCAGCTCAGCTTTCCTTTTATGGCGGGACAAGTGGGATACTTCATGGACTATTGTTCTATGAATTGTTTAATGGTAATAATGAAAAAGAAAGATTGGCAGCTATGCTTGGAACAAGTTTAACCGAATTGGTATTAGGATTTGTTATCGGAAAAAATTTATATAAAGGACATACAGATGTAATGACTTCTATGGCTACTTTTGGAACTGCTTATGGATTTGGATTAGCTGCACCGCTGGGATTATATAGCAGCGATTATGGAAAAACCGGCTGGGCTGCCTCTGCTTTAGTTGGAACAGCGGCAGGTTATTACGTCGGCTCACTTATGGCAGATAAACTTCATTATACTCCCGGAGATGCTAGTGTTGTTTCTACTTTCGGATTAGTCGGTGGGTATGTGCCTGTTTCACTTTTAGCATTAGCAGATGTTGAGTTAGATAAATATTATACTTTATTTCCGATTCTTGGCTCAGTTGGAGGACTTTATCTCGGACATTGTTTAATCAAAGATAAGGATTTTTCTGATGGTAATGGGCTTTTAATTGAAGTAGGTACTATGGCAAGTACTTTACTTGGTATGGGAATTGGTTATATGATTTCAAACGAAGGTGGCACTATTTTAACTGCCGGGGCAGTAGGATGCGTTCTAGGGCTTTCAGCACTTTATTCAGCTTTAGCTGAACAATCAAAAAGCGATGTATCTTTAAACAATCTAAAGATTAATTTTCAACCTTCCGGATTACTTCCAGTTTTTTCAAGTAAATACGAAAAAATAAATTTAAGTTTAATAAATATAAGATATAATTTTTAGAATAAACAGTTGAAGTTCATAACTTTCAGTCATACTATCAGCAAGCTGATAATATGACTTATTTCTCAATTAAATTATTAAAACTTCTTTACTTTTTGAGCACCATTCTTTTTATTACCATTTGTGATGGAGTTTTAAGCATATAAAAGAATGAACCAGAGGGCAGGTCAGAACAGTTAATATTAAATGAATATTGAGCAGGGACTAAGTTTTGTTCGAAAACTGTTTTTACTGTTTTACCGGTTTCATCTAAAATTAAAAGTGAATAAATACCTTCTTCAAGAACTTCAATGTCAACTTTTGTTTCTTCTTCGAAAGGATTAGGTTTATTTTGAGAAAGGAATAATTTATTGTTTGAATCGAATAATCGGATCCCACCTTCTTTACAAAGGTCCTTTAGTTTGAAAGTTCCGCTTTTATAACTAATTACTACTTTAGAGCTTCCAACAGGTAAGACATTACTTAGCTTTAAAACAGAAGAAGTATCGTTTCCTAAGGCAGCTTTGAATTTTATTTCATAATTAATTTCACTTTCAGCAACAGGAATTTCCAAGCCAATAGTTCTTATATTATTAATAATTACATCTTTGTTAGTTTCAGTTAATGGTTCAAGTATTGTTGCATTAAAAGATAATTCAGCTGTTATCATATTTAAATCATTAGATAGCTGTTTTTGGCTTAATTTCTTTAAGGAAATTGGGATGTTGATTACATCACCGGGAGCAGCACTAAATTCTCCAAGGGATATAGAAACAGTATCAATTAAAGGATTAATTCCTTCACCAAACAAATAAAGAGTACTTTCTCCGCCATCAGCATTATGAATAAAGGAAACAATTCCATTTTTTCTGCCGATTGTTTCAGGATTGAAGCGGATTGTTATGTCTTTTTCTTCATTGGGTTGCAAAGTAAACGGCTCATTATTTTGTATGATATCGAAATGGTTATCGTCCGGACCTTTTAGTTTAATAGCTGAGCATGTAATCGGACTTAAACTGATATTCTTTATAGCTGCATTGATTAAAGTATCTTTAAATTCGCCGAGTTCAACTGCACCAAAAATAATTCTGTTATTTTTAATAAATAAAGGTAAATTATAAGCGTTAGCTTTAATCTCAGCTTTCAAAGTGAACTGAGTAAACACAATTTCTAAAAAGCAACTTCTTTCACCAGATCGAAGCGGAGTGAATCTTATTTTTACTCCCTTTTTCTCAAGAGAATCAAGGAAATACTCATTTTCTAATTTTAAAATTTGAAATTCATTAGCATTAGTACCTTTGATTTTAATACTCTTTATAGGGTATGCAAAGGAAGACAAGTTCTCAAGAAAAACATTAAGAGTAGTATCGAAAGCAGTATTGACCTGAATAGAACCTAAATCGAAAGAATAGGTTTTGGCTTTCTGATTTACAATGCTAAAAAGACGGTCGGTAGTATCCATTTGCAAATCTCTTTTATCAAGATTCCAAATTTTAGCGGTGCTATCCCAGCTTGAAGTTAGGATTCGACTACCGTCAAAATTCATAGTAACAAAGGGAACTGAATTTTGATGTTCAGAAAGTACTGCTTTAAGCTCACCTGTATTTCCGTTCCAAATTCTTGCGTGGTCAATACCTGAAGTAAGAAGAACGAGTTCACCTGCCCGGGTATAAAATCCTGCACTGTAAAGAGGAATTAGTCCACCTTTTTCATCTTTATGAGTAATTGTGTAAAGAGTATCTGCAGTTGCCTTATCCCAGATAGAAGCCACACCGTACCAACTCGCAGTAACAATTCTGCTTTCGTCCGGAGAAAATGAAGCGAAAGAAATTATTTCATTGTTTTTATTTGTATCATAAATCTGTATTAAGGAGCCAGTATTAACATTCCAAAGTTTAACTTTTCCGTAACTACCTGCTGATATAATCTCAGTTCCGTCTTTGTTAAAAGCAACATGCCATAGCTTTCCTTGTTTGCAGTCGATTTTATGAATAATTTCGCCTGTACTGGTTTTCCAAATAATAATTGCTCCGTCCCAGCTTGAAGTAGCCAATAAGCTGCCATCAGGACTGAATGCTGCTGAAGTAATAACATCTTTATGTTCATTAAAAGTATAAAGCAATTCTCCTTCTGGGAAACTCCATATTTTTGCAGTTGAATCCTCACTCGCAGTAACAATTTGGGTTTCCTGCTGATTAAACTCAGCCCAGACGACTGATTTATTGTGTCCTTTTAATTTTAGTATTTCTGCACCAGTGTTTGAATTCCAGACCCTTGCCAATTTATCGCTGCTTGCTGAGACGATATAATTACCATCTTTAGGATTAAAATTAGAGCAATTGACAGCACCTGTATGATATAAATTTTTTGTTTCACCGATATTGTTAGGCCAGAGCTGTATAGCTCTTATCATACAATCGTTGCTTTCAATATATGGAACCTCCCATTTATACTCAAGCCCTGTAACATCAATCGAAAGAGTGTCCCATGAATTACCGGCATCTTTAGACCATTCAAGTTGAATAATATCGTCTGGAAGAAGCCCGCTCCAAGTAATTTTAGCAGTATCTCCGGCTATTAGCTTTTCGCCGTTATTTGGAAATTCAATATTTAATGTCCTTACTGTTGGTGGAGTGTTTGGAAATCCTCCGGTCATAATTATCTCATTTCCAACACAGGCAGTAGAATTAATATTTAATTTAGAAAAAATGATTGATGAGTCAGTAGGTGTAAAAACAACTGATATTTGTATGCTGTCGCCATTTGTCAAAGTTATTTCTTCGCCCGGTGCTAATGCTCCTTTTAATATCTGAAAACGACTATCATCAGTAGTATATCCTTTTATTAGAATATCACCATTTATTGCTTTTAAATAAACTGACAATTCTTTGCTCTTACCAGGTTGGACGGCGCTAAATCTTAAATAACCCGGATTAGAAACGAGCATAGGTTTTAATCTTGAAGGTGCAATATATGAAAAATTTACTCCTAAATCATCTTTTATAGCTCTTATTTCGTTATCATAAATGTCTTCACAAAAAAGCTTGCTTTTCCATTTTAATGTAATTGGTTTATGATTCCACAAAATATTATAAATAATAACAGCGAAATCACTCATTTTAAAGCGATTAGCTATATTATCAAAATAAAAGCCACCGGTTTCATCTGCAATTTTCTTCAAATCTAAGGAAATAGTCTTTTCAAATGAAATAACGTTAATTGTAATACCATTAAATTTTGCATATTCAATAGCATCGGTCAGTCCAGCTATATTTCCACCTTCAGTAATAAGTAAAATGCTGCTTTTGTATTGTGATTTTGATGCAATATTTAATGCTCCGGCAGGGTCGTCAAGTAAACCAACCTCAAGTTTAGAACCGTTGCTTGTTTTTAAAAGTGATATCTGCTCTTCTAATATTTGTTTATCCTGAGTAAATTCTGTATGCAAATAACTGTTCCAATCGAATGATGTTAAAGATACTTCGTTTTTGGTATAATTAATTAGCTCTACTAAGCTATCTAAAAACTCTTTTGCTAAATCGAAATTCGTTTTGTCGTTATATCTCGAATTTAAAGCAAGGTCAACTGAGAATAGCAACGATAGATTTTCGTATATATTCTGTTCAGGAATAATAAGATTGGTCGGAGAAATATTAACTCCATTTGTAATAATCTGAAAATCATCTTTTGTTATTTCAAGAATTGGACTTGAATTTGAATCTAAATAGAATAAATTTGCAGTGGCATTAGGAAATTCATCAATGCTATATTCTAAAAAATGTAATGAGTTAGCATATAATATACCTGAAAAGCAACACATTACCAGTGCAATTATTATATATTTTAATTTTAATGTCATTTGTATTTCCTTACCAAAACATATTCAAAAATACTAATTTCTTCTATTCGATTGCAAAAATAATACCAAGTTTTTTTACTTTTTAAAAACTGCTCTGATGAAGTTAAGTTAGTTTGAAGTATTTCTTTTGCACTCCTTCCCAAGTTGCACTCCTTCCCAAGTTGCACTCTAACTATTATGCTCAAATATTAGTTCTTGTATAAAAGGGGGTTGAAGAAATTTTGTTCTTTTAAAATTTATTCCGTAGGAATTATATATTTGTAACAAGAATAATCCTTGACTGTGCTTATCCCGTAGGGATTATATATTAAAAAAAACAATAAAATATTTAATTCCTACGGAATAATAAGACTCTAAAAAAAAGCATTGTTACAAATATTTTATCCCTACGGGATAAGTAGAACAGCAGCACGTATTAGAGATGTGTATAATCGTTAGGTTACACTTGTGAAAGGTGTTTTCATTTTCACTCCTTCCAAAGTTGCACTTGGGAAGGAGTAATCAACTATATTTTTAATTTATGAATAATACAGGTTATAAAAAAATCAAAATTTTTTTCTTTTTTTTATAATGAAATTTGCAAATTCGGTTAATCATAGTTAATTTACTTTTTTAAAAAAATAAGTTTTTGAGGATAAAATGAAAAAAACGATATTTAATGAATTGCATATTGAAAAAAATGCAAAAATGGTTGAATTTGCCGGATTTGAAATGCCAATTCAGTATCCCAAAGGAATTATTTCTGAGCATAAAGTTGTAAGGAATAATGTAGGTGTGTTCGATGTATCGCACATGGGCGAATTTGAAATTGACGGAAAAGATGCCCTCGCTTATGTCCAAAAGATTACAACAAACGATGCTTCTAAATTAACTGCCGGAAAAGTGCAATACTCTGCATTTTGCCTGCCAAGCGGTGGAATTGTTGATGACCTTTTAGTTTACCGTAAAGGTGAAAACTCATTTATGCTTGTTGTAAATGGCGCAAATATTGACAAAGACTTTGCTTGGTGCGAAAAGAATTTGCCCGGATTTGATGTTGTTTTGAAAAATGTTAGTGATGAATTTAATTTGCTTGCTATTCAAGGACCAAAATCAATTGATACTTTGCAAAAACTTACTAAAACAAATCTTTTTGACATAGTATATTATTCATTTGAATTAGGCAAACTTGCCGGCGTTGATATGATTTTATCCCGTACCGGTTATACAGGTGAAATCGGTTTTGAGCTGTACTTTAGAGGTGATTTCAATACAGCAAAGAAAGTATGGGACGAAGTTTTTAAAGCAGGTGAAGAATTTGGAATTGAACCTGTTGGGCTTGGCTGCCGCGACACCTTACGCTTAGAAAAAGGTTATTGCCTTTATGGAAATGATATTGACGAAACAACTAATCCACTTGAAGCAGGTCTCGGCTGGATTACTAAGATTAATAAAGGCGATTTCAACGGAAAAGATGTAATTCAAAAAGTTAAAGATGAGGGATTAAAGAGAAAACTTGTTGCTTTCACTTCTGAAGACAAAAAATTCATTCCACGACATCACTATAAAATTTTTAGTGATAATAAGGAAATTGGTCATGTTACAAGTGGAAATCTTTCACCAACCCTTGATAAGCCAATCGGAATGGGATACGTTGCTACTGAATTTGCCACTCCCGGCAGCGAAATTCAAATTGAAGCAAGAGGAAAGCATTTCCCCGCTGTAGTGGTAAAATTACCTTTTGTTCAATAATTCAAAATAGTTCAGGATACCCGTAAATACAATAGTATCATTCTGATGCTAAGAATATCAGTTTTAACGAAGAACCTTCCGAAGGTTTATAACCTTCGGAAGGTTTTGTAGGGTAAAGAAGTCATTCTGGCGTATGCCAGAATCAACCTTACAGTCATACGAACAGCAAGTTGTTCGCATGACTGTAATCTCTTCACTTTCGCACAAGTTTCTCGGAGCTTTGCGAAAGTTAAAAATCTAAACTATCTAAGCCATCTAATCTTTCTAAACTTTATATCTTTATAAATTTAACAATTTTATACCCAGCTCTTAAAAAATATACACCAGAAGCCAATCCTGAAACATCAATCTTTTCTTTCCATTCTGTTTCTAAAACTTTTAAGCCAAGAGCAGAGAAAATTTCGATTTTGCTTAATTCAATGCTTGAATTTATAGAAAGAATGTCGTTAACAGGATTTGGAGAAATGATAATATTTTGGTTATTTAGTTCGTTTTCTATATAATTAGATGTGGAATCCAAATCTTTGAATTTAGCAAGATAAAAGTTGTTTCTGTTTTTGTACCCAGTTACAATAAATTCGTTGTCTTTTAAATTAATTAAATCCTGTAAACCAATGTCAAGTAGCGAATCTGTAGAAGATTCATATTCCCACTTAATTTCAAGTTCTTTATTCATTTTGATTATGTAAAGGTTACCAATATCATCAAATAAATCTTCGAGTTTATTTCTGTTAATTAATATACTACCTAAGCATATTAATCCGCCATCATTACTTAATTTCAATTTATTTAGATTTGTTCTTAAGCCCTTATGAGGAATTTCAACTTCTTTAATAATATTTCCTTGGGAATCTGTTATCCAAATAAAATTAAGATAATTAGGTGTAGAATCAAGATAAAAATTTAAGAAACAATAATTGCCATCATCAAATCTTATTACTTCCATAGGTGTAAATTTGGCATCGTTTAAAGTAATAATAAATCGATTGACAACATTACCATCATAATCAATCTCAATTAATTTCAAACGAGTATCACTATCATCTGTTCCATACTGATGGCATAATAAAATAATAGTTTTAAACTGAGTTGCCTTAATATCGTACAGAGAATATGATTCGCCACCTATACCGAGAGAATCATAACCTTTTCTCCATAACATTTGCCCAAGGGTGTCATAACAACCTATTATTATGTGTGAATTACTAACTGATTCGAATTCATTTATTTCAACCCATTTCTTGTCATATCCGTTAAAAAATTTTTTATCGGCAGCCACATTATGAGAACTTTTATTTATCCCATAAGAAGTATAATTTGAAGCTATATTTATATCGTATGGATTATGAGTTATGGTAGTATCACCATCTTGATTTGTATTGGTAATCATTGGAAGTACTTTATCACCAAGAAAGAATGAAGATGATGATATACCACCTAATATTTGATACTCAGTTCCTGTTTGACATATAGAGATGGGAACACAAATGCCTTTTTTATTTACCAATGAAGAAGAGAATAGCTCCTTTTGGGTTAAGAACTCACCATTATTATTAAATTTTAAAAAATATGAAAATGCTTTACCATCAATAATATTTAAGCCACCATCAATAATATTTATTATGTTACCATAGGAATCTACTAAAACTAAATTAGTTGAAGAAGGTTTGAAATCTAATTTATATTCAGTTTCCCAGATAATGGCTTGAGAATTACATAAGTAAATAAAACAAGGCAATAGAATTAATATTTTTCTTAACATTTGACTACCTTTCAAAATTAATTAATCAGGGTAACAAAAAAATTTTTATAAATTTATTGTGAGATTCCTCACTTCGTTTCGGAATGATATCTTTACTTTTTCTTACAAAACTTTAAGAAAGTTAAGAAACTTTCGCAACGTAAGTGAACTAAATACTTTCGTAAAGTTTCTTAACTTTGCGAAAGTTTAAATTATGTCATCTCCATTTAAATAAAGGTCTTCCTTTATCTGGGGAGGCGGAATGACATTTAATATTGCTTTTTATATTAGCAATTTATTATTATATCTTGCCAAACCGCTTAACCTTGCTCATTTTATTTTTCATTTAGGATTAGGTTCTAAACAAAAGCCAAAACTTAATCACTTAAGCCAAGATATTTTTTTCACATTTATTTTCAATTATTACACTAATACAATTTAAAAAATAATTAAATAATATCCAAACAAAATATTATTTTTTTTTTTTTGAAAAATATATTTGTTGATATATATCTGTATAGGAATATATCCTAATTTTATTATTGGCTGCTAAAACAGATTGGCACTTATTTCTTAAGATTCTATAAAACAAAATATTTATAAAAAATGATAAAAATAGAAATAAAATATTATATTTTTCTTTTTTTACTTTAGCAAAGTTTCTCAAGCTTAGCAACTTTTATCCTACAAAACTTTGCGTAAGTTTTAAACAAGATAAATTTGTAATCCAAAAACTTTACGAAAGTTAAGAAACTTTCGCAAAGTAAGTGAGCTAAATACTTTCATAAAGTTACACTAGCTTTACGAAAGTTATAAAAGCCAGAAGTTCTACTCATCTCGAAAATGTAGGACTTCTTTGTTCTTATATGCTAACTCTGTGGTAGCAATGACTTGTGAG
>DAIOVK010000052.1:0-11622 GCA_036759045.1 Kapaibacterium sp. (SeqCode)
ACTATCGCTTGATTTGTGAATGTTTCCAAATATTCTGTTATTTCCAGATAAATTACTAATTGTATTATTTCTTATAGTAGAATTGTTAATCATAGAATTAAAAATACCATAAATGGTACTTGTTCCAGCGCTTGCATCAAAATTGTTTAACGTTGTGTTAAAACATTGAAAATTTTTCTGACGATAAGCATAAATACCATAAATTGTAGTTGAACTATTACTGTAAAGATTTGTAATTGAAGAGGTTCCGCCGTCAATAGTCCCGATTATATTTCCGGAATCCTCAACTCTGAAAGCATTCAGATAGTAACCGGAGTTCATATCTGTTAAGATATTATTATAAAACAGGTTATTGTTATTAGGAGCAACAAGGGAAGAAAGGTAATTATTATAAAGATAAATACCTATTGCCGCCGAATTAGTTCCTGTTAAATCAATATTAAGATTTTTTAAAGTATTGTAATTAGCTCCGTCATCACCAAAATTAAGTATGTAAAAAGCGCGGTCCAAATAAGTATTTTCATCAGTTCCGGCATCATTGATTTTCAGGTGGTCAAAAGTAATATAATCAGCTCCATAAAGCAAGAATCCAACATTAATATTTGTTGAACTTGCTCCGGTAAAATTGATAACAGGGTCAGCACCTTCGCCAGTTTTTTGGAAAATAACCGGGGTTGCAATTGTACCGTTTATCTGTAACAGATAAGCATAATTTGTATTAGTATTGCTATAAATTCCCACATTTGAACAAGTTGCATTAAAGGTTTGACCTGCTGAAATATTAAAAGTAACTGCTCCTGAAACACCAACGCTATTTAAATCTGTAAAAACATCATCAAAATTAGCATAGTTAGTTCCGCCTGTTGATAGGTTTGTCGGCTGAGTATTATTAACAGTATAAACACCGCTCAAAGGCCCTCTGATTTGTCTGTTACCGGCAACGCTTGTATTGTCTGGCACTTCAGCTTGTCCGCCAATTTCAATTGAAGTACATTCAGCATCTAAATAGTTCAAAATTGTTGCAGTTTCAGGCACATCAAAAGTAAGCCAAAAATAATTATCTCCTTTTAAAAGCGACTGGTTACCAGTTATGTTAAAAACTCCATTTGGTGAAGCAATTTCGCCGAACAAAGTATTTGTGGTAAAATTTGAACTTGAGCCAGTATAATAAAGTTTTGCATTGGAAATATCTGTGAGCGGATTGCTTGTTCCGTTTGTATTAAAAGTAAAATTCGTTGCATTTATTGTGCTTACAGTTCCACCAATATTAATTTTTACACCAATTATTCTGTTATTGGTTGAATTTGTTCTAACTGGTGTAACTAATGTTTGAGTAACTTCAGCATTATTAAAATATAGGTTTTCTGCGACCTGTAACGACATATCATCAATAGTTAAGCCAGAAGTGGACGGGCTGCTTGTTGTTGTTTCTTTTATGCCAATAAAGTATGTTCCGGAGGTTTCCGGAGTAAAATTGAACTGACATTCGCGGTATGTGCTATTCAGCCCGGTTACTGTTCCAAGAAGATTTGTTAGGGACGAGGATTGTTGGGTATTGCCGTAATAAACATCTAAACTGTAACTGTTAGTAGAATAAGCTTTAGCCCAAAAAATCAGAGAATATTGAGTTCCGGCAGTCAGATTAAATGAATTCGTAATAATCCAATCATTTGATACTCCCTTCACATAGTGATAAAGGTATCTTGAACCAGTGCGGGCAGTTCCGTAATAACTTTGAGCACCTGTATTTGTTCCCCATTTTTCATCAGCATAATATTGGTCAAAGCGTTCCTGCACCCAGCAATCAGGAATATTAGTTAAAGTAGTTGTTTCAAATCCTTCTGTCCAGGGCAGTGGAGAAGGATTGCATTTCGTTTTTGCATTTGCTCCTGCTCCTGTGGAATATCCTGTTGGATTAAAAGACCAGATTTTGAAATAATAAGTTGTGTATTCACTTAATCCATTGACGCTATAGGTGGTTCCATTTCCTTTATAAATAACAGTACCACCACCTGAAATTCCATCTCCAACGTTATAACTGCCACTTGGACTACCAAAAGTATTTTCAGTATTTATTGCAACTATAACATCATTTAAGCCGGCATTTAATGCCCAGCTTAAATCAATTTGCGAACTGTTAATACTTGTTGCTGTAAAAGCTGTTGCATCTCCGGGCAAAGTGTAAATATTGCCCGAAAGAGGAGAAGTTGTCAAATATTTGGGACCACCCTGGCAATCATTTGAATTATAAGAAAATACAAATATATAGTAGTGCGCTCCGCTACCCAGACCTGTTGCATTAATTGTTGTAGATGAACTTCTTTGCATAACTGTTGCGTTTCCAAAATTATCACCTGTTTGATATGCAGTGCCGTTTACCGGATTTGAACTAAGCTCTGAACTTGTTGAATAAACAACCAGATAGCCATCGGGAGCAGAAGCAGCAGCAACAAATCCACCAGTAATAGTTGTTAGAGTAGAATTTAGCTCAAGATTTGTTGGTTGATTCGCCGGGGCAGCGCAAACATTTGTTGGAATACCATCAAATTCATCAGCACCAATATCGAAAGATAAAGCACCGCCATTTAAAGAACCGGTAGGTCCGGGACGCGTATCTCCATCGTAATCGTCTGAAAATAAAGCAAGATTTGTTCCTCCGGATTCTAATAATGTATTTGAACCAGCTGCTATATGCAAATCATTTGCAGAAACAAAAGGGGGCGCCTGATTTACTGAATTTACATCGTTTAATGAAACTGCCTGCCAATCGAATAACGTTACTTTATCGCTCCCTGCATATCCAATAAAACCATTTGTAGTATTATGAACATAATAATCATTAAAATTCCAGTTAGAATTCGTCCCCAATGGATTGGTCGTTCCATAAGAATAAACACAGTAATGCTTGTATGAACCTGATTGTGCAGAAGTATAATTTGCAAAAATATTATTCATACATTTAATTGTAGTGTTATATGTTCCCGTGCTGTAACTATTAAGCCAAAGACAGGTGCTGCTTGTTACGTCATAAGAAGAAGATGCATCAATTTTAATTGTATTATTATAAATATTAAATGTTTTGTTAGCTTCATTTATTGCATACAAATGCAAACCAATTATATTTAAAGATGAATTGGAGCCGGTAAGGGAAGAAGTAATATTATAAATATAATTATTGTAAATATTACAAACCGGATTGTTTATATTTTCAAGATAGATTTGAATACCAATTATTCTATTTTGCGAAGATGCAGTCGAATTGTTCTTTATGTCGTGAATTGAATTATTGTAAATATTACAATTTCCAACTACTTGGGTTAATAGCATTCCAAACAACTGATAATTATAATTACCATGAAACAAATTTTTAATTTCACAATGATGAATTGAAATATTTTCCTGCCTGTAAGCATAAATACCATAAACATCAGAAGAAAACTGACCCCCAATATCATTGCTGTTACTGCCGCCAATGTAACATTTTCCGCCATTAATTCCACCAATTTCATTATTCTGGTCTTTATAAGAACTTCCAGCCAAATAGATACCGCAAGCGCTATTTTCAATAGTTATATTTAGAAATTTATTATTGCTATTGGTTCCGGCAGTAGAACTTGCAACATTAGCAGAATATATCCCTTTTGATAAGGAATTCTCCCGGTTTAGTGTAATTTTGCAATTCTTGATTGTATTATATTGAGTTCCGTCAGTTTCAGATTTATAAGACAAAAAGAAAGCATATTCGGCTCTATCGTAATCACTTGTTAAAGTATAATTATCGGAAACGTCTATTCCATCGAAAGTTACGTAATCTGCTCCGTTCAGTTTAAAGACAGCGTCTGCAGTTCCGGTGCCATCTAAATAAGTAACCTTTGGATTAGCTCCGCTACCGGATTTCTGAAAAATTATTGGGCTTGAAGAAGTTCCTGATACAGTTATTGCAGGAGGATTTTCTGTAATCTCGAAGCCGGCATCTACTAAAAAAGTAATGCCTCCGTTACCTACTCCAGATAAATTTATTGCATTTATAGCATCTGTAAAACTTGAATAATCGCCACCACTTGCTTTGATTGTCTTGATTCCGGATATAGGAATAAATGTTTCTATTTTTATATTATCTATTGCAGAAGGTGGATTTGAACCCATATAACCATCATTTCGCCAGCTAAAAATTAATCTTTTTGTAGTCCCTGCATAAGCAATACTTAAGGGAATAGATACAAAATTCCAACTATTACTCATGCTATAAGTAGCACCTATTTGAGTTGCACTTCCAATATATGTAGTATTTGCTACTGGAACAAAGCCTGTTTCAGTTAAGTAAACTGATAAATCGTCATAATTACCTTCCCCGTATCCTTTCCAATAAAAGCTTAATACAGGTATTTCATTTGCAGGAAACACAACATCTCTATATAAATGAGCTACCTGAGATGTTGAATTTGTATATTGATTCGAAGCTCCATTATCATTTGATATGTAAGCTGAACGAGTTCCGGCATAGCTTGTTGCAGTTCCAGCCCACCACTGATTTGTTGCAGGATTTACGACTGTCCAGCCATTTGCTTCCAATGTTTCGCCATTTTCAAAACCACCATCACCTGTTGGTGATAAAACTATGGTTTGAGAATAAACTTTACTTGATAATAAAAATATTACAAGAATAATTAAGTATAAATTTTTCATAAAATCTCCATTTATTATAATATTATTTTTTTCTTTTGTTATTAGCAACATTATTACATTAATAATAAATAAAAATAAAAATGTATTTGTAAAAACAAATTACTTTGTTGTAAACATTTGTCAATAATTGAAAGATTTTACGATTTTTTACATTTTTTACGATTTTTTATTATATTTTTACCTCAAGCAATTCCATCTTAAGATTTTAAACAAGTTAATTTGATGCACTATTTTTCTTTTAACAAAAGAACCATTCCCCTCTCGAGAGGGGATTAAAGGGGTGTGTTCTTTTTTCTTTATTTAAAATGCACTTTCTGAATAAAGAGAAAAAATATGCTAATAATAGTTTATCTCCTTGCTATTGCTTCAGATGTAACAAGTAATAAAGAACACACCCCTGCCCCTCTCAAGAGGGGAATACGTAAGGTGGGTTATATTTTTATTTTTTATTGAATTCAAATTCTAACAAGTTCTCTAAACAATACATAATCAAAATCAACGTCAATTAAATTTTAAAAGTCTTAAATATTATGATTAAAACTAACTTATTTATAGCGTATAGTTTCAAAAAATATATCTATCTTTTTATATTCTTATTTGCTTTTTCTTTACTTGCTCAAAAACAAGATTTTAACTACTTAAAAGAAAGAGCAAATAAATATGAAGGAAAATATAAAGCAACCTCTCTTTACGATAAAATCACAGACAATTTTGGGGAAAACTGCCCATCGGTTTATGGAACAAGAAATATGCGGGTTGTATTAAATGGAATTGTTTATCGTGGAGGTGCAAACAACTATTATAATAAAAATAACAAGAGAGACAATGAAAATCCAATGCCCGAAGAAGGTCTTGAAAATTTGCTTAACGAAGGATTTTCAACTGTAATTTATTTGTATTCTAAAAATTTTGCTGATTCAAAAAAATCAACAGGACCGGATATCAACGGTAAATATTTGAATTATATACAAAACTCTTTATCTAATGAAAAGGAAATAAGGACATTTTTAGAATTAATATATAACAATATAAATGATTCCACTGCAGGACCAATATATATACATTGCTGGAATGGCTGGCATCAATCGGGTTACGCTTCGGCACTTATTTTAATGCAATTTTGCGAATTTACAAATGATGAAGCATACTCATACTGGGAAAAATGTGCAGCAGGCGACCTTACTAAATATAGCCATATAAAAAAAGCAATTTATAAATTCAAACCACTAAAAGAATTTCAAATAAGCGACGAAGTCAAATCAATAATTTGTCAGGGAAAGTAACTATAGAGAGAAATTATAAAGCTAATTATAGGAAGTTCTAAAATTTAAATATTTCATATACAAATTTACCTTTTTCAAATAGTCATCTAACAACTTCAAACGGTCATCTAACGACTTCAAACGGTCATCTAACAACTTCAAATGGTCATCTAACGACTTCAAATGGTCATCTAACGACTTCAAATGGTCATCTAACAACTTCAAACGGTCATCTAACGACTTCAAATGGTCATCTAACAACTTCAAATGGTCATCTAACAACTTCAAACGATCATCTAACAACTTCAAACGGTCATCTAACGACTTCAAATGGTCATCTAACAACTTTTTATTCTATCTGAAGCTGTTATTTGAACAAAATAATTCATTAGATTATTGCAGGAACCTGATTTTTGTGATATTTTACTTATTATATATATAAATTTATCTTTATTTAAATAAATATATATTATCATAAATATAGCAGATTATTTTAGCTAATTATTTTAATTGATTAAAAAAATAAACAATACTTTTCTTTTAATGAAAGAATAACTTAAATAATAATTAGAATTTATTTTATAATGATTTGGGGATTCAGAATAATGTGGGAATTAATTTAGAACTAAAGATGTCTGGTAGTTTTATATTTCGCAATTAATATAGTTCTGAAGTTAAAAAAAGTAATTTCATAAAATTGCTAACATATAACTCCCAAATGAATTTGGGAGTTATTCTGATAATTAGAGTAACTCCATAATTTATTATGGAGATTAAAAGCGCAATTATACTTTACAAAGCAAATTTTATAACTCCTTTATTTTCGTTATGGAGCAGGAGTTTTAAAATTAAGCCGGAAATAAAAACGCAGTTTGATTTTCTTTAGAAATTTCAGAACAAGCTACATTCTTTTTCCAACCTGTCAAAATAAGATGATGAATTATTTTGTTCAATTCTACTTATTGCAACATTGTAATATTCTTCATTAATTTCAAAGCCAATGAATTTTCTGTTTAATCTTTTAGCTGCTAATGCTGTTGTTCCACTTCCCATAAATGGGTCAAGAATAATTTGTTCTTCACGAGTAGTTAATTTAATTAAAAACTCAATTAATTCTAATGGCTTCTGAGCTTCGTGAAGTCTATTTTCATTTTTTGAAAAACCAAATTCCAATAAGTTGGTTGGGCTTGCACCGTTTATTTTGCAATCTTCAGTATTAATAGCACCGACACCATATTTTAAGATATTATCAGTTATAGTAATTTTATATGGTTTGAAAAACCAAGCAATCGGTTCATAAATAGGAGCTAAATTGCCAAGCCGCCATCCATTCCATACTTCAAGTTCTTCTTCAAGTCCTCTATTTTGCAAAATGTTAGTAAATTTTTGTGCTCTGTGGTGAGCAGATGGCTTTTTCCAAGCTAAAATATCTTTTAAAAGGAAGCCAGAATTTTCAAAAGCATTGATTACTCTGTGAATTGTTCTTCTTGCACCAAAAACAAATTGAAAAGCTCCTTCTTTCATTGCTGGAAAAATCATATCAGACCACTTTTGCACCCATTCCTGATATTCTTTCCCAATATTTCTATCAGCCGCACTCCACCCATTTATGGGCTTTCCACGTCTTTTAAATCCATTTTTTCCATCTTGAGCTGGAGAAGTGCCGAGCAATGCAGAATTTGTATTATTATGTAAAACGTCCCAGTCATCAAGACAAATTCCATAAGGAATATCAGACAGGAACAAATCAATTGAATTTTCTTCCAAGTTTGAAAGATGGTTCAAACAATCGTCATTTATAATTTTATTTATGTAGTTTTCATTCATATATAAAATTAAGCCGGAAATAAAAACGCAGTTTGATTTTCGTTTGAAATCAAAGAATTTCCGTTTTTCTTTTTTGAAATATGCTTAATTTTTGATTTTAACAATATTTGAATTGTATCAATATCAACTGGATTTTTTGGAATAAAAAAGAAATCACTTAAATAATCCCAATCATCATTTCTTAAAGTAACTACTTCGTTAAGATAAAAACTCACCCATTTTTCTCCAATTTTAGAATTTGATAATTCCTTGGATAATTTTGAGTTAGTTATATCAATATATTCCTGGCTCAAATCAAATCCTATAAAGTTTCTACCCAAACGCTTTGCTGCAAGAGCTGTTGTGCCCGTCCCGTTAAATGGGTCAAGCACTATATCGTTTTCATCAGTTGAAAGTAAGATGATTCTTTCTAATAAGTGAATTGGTAATTGGCAGGGATGTTCATCTCTGTATTTATTATGTTTAATACGATGAATATCAGTCCAAACATCAGAAACCAATGGTCCATAAGGGTGAAGCAGACTTTTTTTTCCACCATAATCTTTGGCTAAAATATTTGATTTTCTTGCTCTTTTATGAGGACATCTTACTTCATAAAATTTAAAATCTTTGGGCTGTTTTGTATAGAAAAGAATACCATAGTGTGCTGGTTGCAAGGTCTTCCCCATTGGTGCTGTTGCTGCATCCCAGCAAATCCAGTGCTTGAAATATGCAATTTCGTTGAGAAATGAAGAATAGTAAGTCAGCCATTTTGGAATATTATGAACAAAAATTGAACCACTTGGTTTTGTTACCCGAACCATTTCTTTTATCCATTGTTTGCACCAGTTGAGATATTCCTTTATTTTTAATTTATCTTTATTATTATTATATTTTTTATTCAAATTAAAAGGTGGGTCTGCAAAAGTAATATCAACAGAGTCATCTGGAATCTGTTTGAAAAGTTCTAAGCAATCGCCCTGATGTATTTTATTAATTAGGTCGTTAAACAATTTTTAACTCCTTTTTAATAAATTTTACAAAACGCTCTAACTCGTCTCTATGAAAAGTATAAACATCTGAATAAGCATTTACCATCCGCTCTAAATCTTTTTTTCTGACATACCAGCCAATTCCATCAACGAATCCAATAAACTTCGCTTTCGGGTAGTGCTTATTTATAAGTGTATTTATAGAAATTTCAGTTTTAGATTTATCGCCTTGACCAGAAGAAGTTGTAACGAGATAAGAACATTCAATAATTATTTTTGGATTTGTTTTACTTGGAATGATAAAATCCATTGTTCGCTTTTTATCAGGAGCGTCAGTTACTAATTCAGTTAAATCTCCTTTCTCGAACTCAACACTAAGCTCATTTAAAATTGATTTAATTAATGTTTCTGGATTATTTTCTATTTTTCCATTATAAGAACCTTTTTCCTTATAACGAATTAAAGTGTCAATCATCTCTGGAATTTCAAATTTAAGTTTTGATAAACTTAATTTTTTTAATTCAAATAAAGGAATTGTTTTTGTCAAAAATGGAATAGTAGCACCTTCAAAGAAAAGATTAACAATGCCTTTTCTAAAAAATTCATTTTCTTTTATTAAGTTCTCAATTTTATTGTCTGACCACTCGCTTATGCTTTCAAAACTAGATTTTTCATTTATATTCCATTTGTCTTTTAAAATCAACTTATTCAACTCTTTATCATTCAAAACCCGTATGATTGTAGTTAATCTTTTAAAATATTCATTTGAAAAACCAGTTAAAGCTAAAAGTGCTTTTAATCCATATTCTTTTTCTAACAAAAACTTTTCAAATACATCTTTTGTAAATCCGTGATTTTCAGTTTCATTTTTTAAAAGAAGCAATGTTTCCTTTAATGAATTGATATATCCTTCATACTGCTGTTCAAAGTCCTTATTAAAAAAGTAAAAAGTATTTTTTTCAATCACAGTATTGTATTTTTTATTTTCTAATTTCATTAATCTTCTATTTTTCTTCCCAAATTGACCTCTTCTAATTTTCAAATTAGTAATTTTTCTCTAATTATCTTAACCTTATATTTTAAAAAATTAGTAAATTTGCTTTTTTTCAAATACATTTAAACAAAGAAAATATGTTAGATTTAAAATTTATTAGAGAAAATAGTGAGAACGTTAAGCAAAATATTCTTAACAAAAATGAAAAAACAAGCGAAGTCGTAGAACAAATCATTGATGTTGATTCGAAGAGGCGCGCAAACCTTCTGGAAGTTGAGCAGCTAAAAAATGTCCGTAATGTCGTTTCTAACGAAATAGCAATGCTTAAAAGGCAAAAAGAAAATGCAGACGACAAAATCCAAGCTATGAAGGAATGTTCCGATAGAATTAAAATTCTTGATGATGAATTGCGTGAAATTGAGCAGGAGCTTTTCAATTTGCAGCTTAAAATACCAAATATGGTTCATAGCAGCGTTCCAATAGGAAAAACCGCTGACGACAATCTTGAAGTTCGCAACTGGGGCAGTCCTAAAGTTGATGGAAATTACAAAGACCACCTCACAATATCCAAGGAATTGAATATACTTGATTTTGAGCGTGGCGCAAAGGTTACTGGTGCTGGTTTTGCTTACTATATCGGCAAGGGCGCCAAACTAGAGCGCTCTTTAATTAATTATATGCTGGATTTACATATCGAAAAGCACGGCTATACTGAACTTATTCCACCACTTGTGGTTAATAGAAATTCAATGGTCGGAACAGGTCAAATCCCCAAACTCGCAGAAGATATGTATTACATCGAAAAAGATGATTTGTATTTAATTCCAACTGCTGAAGTTCCTCTAACGAATTTCTTTTCAAATGATATTTTAAAAGCAGAAGATATTCCTACAAAGGTATGCGGTTTTACACAGTGTTTTCGCCGTGAAGCTGGCAGCTATGGAAAAGATACACGCGGTTTCCTTAGAGTTCATCAATTCAATAAAGTAGAGCTTGTAAAACTATGCTTGCCAGAAGAATCTTATAATGAATTGGAATTACTCGTTGCTGATGTTGAGGAAATTCTTCAGGCATTGCAAATACCATACAGAGTGCTTTCGCTTTGCTCGGGCGATACAAGTTTCTCGAGTGCAAAGACTTATGATTTAGAATGCTGGTCCCCCGCTGAAAAGAAATGGTTGGAATGTTCCAGTTGCTCTAATTTTGAAGATTTCCAAGCAAGAAGAGCTGCTATTAGGTTTAAACGTACTCCAAGTTCTAAACCGGAATTTGTTCATACTTTAAATGGAAGTGGACTTGCTACCTCTCGCCTAATAGTTTCAATTATTGAGCAATACTACGAAAATGGAAGAATTCGCGTTCCAGACGTTTTAGTTCCTTATTGCGGTTTTGAATATATCGGTTAATAATGCAAATTATTCATATTAAAAAGGTTTTGGGTTGTTTAGAATCTTTTAATGCAAAAGATGTTTTTTTTGAAAAGGAAATAAAAGCCGAGTTTGTCGAGCATCTTGGCAAACTCGGTAAACTTATTCATTTAAAAGAATTAGAAAAACCATTTTTCAAAGTAATCGTTAAAGGTAAATATACAATCAAGGGAAGCGAAACCAACAATTCGATGAGAATAGTTTTTTCAAATACTCATTTTGAAGATGATTTAGAAAAAATAATTGATTATGTAAAACGATTTTGAACTTAAGGAAGACCTTTTTTAAATGGAAATGGCAAAAAGTGTCATTCTGACGAATGTCAGAATCCATCTTTAAAATAGTTTTTATAGGCCATTAGTCATTTGTCATTGGTCATTAGTATTTTTTCTAACTACTAATGACCAATGACTAATGACTAAAAAGCAAGATAGATTATGGCATACGCTAGAATG
>DAIOVK010000053.1:0-11598 GCA_036759045.1 Kapaibacterium sp. (SeqCode)
CTGTGTTTCATTGGTTTTGCAAAAAAGATGTCATTGGCAACCCCCTGATAAAGCAAATGCTTCATTATAATGGAGATGACATAATTTAAATCTGTCATTCCGAAACGAAGTGAGGAATCTCACAAGTCATTGTTATCACAGAGTTTGAGATTCTTCACTTCTTTCAGAATTACAAGAAATTATTATCAGGTTTTAAATAAATTTTTTCACTATATTATGCTTTTAAAAAAAATTAAAAATATAAAATCAGTTTTTGTTGTTGTATTATTTATCTCAGCTTTTATAATTAAATTATCATTTTCAATAGTATTTGGAGAATTTGAAAATCCAGAGTTATACGAACATGGAATGATTGCAAAATGTATGTTAGAAAGTGGTAACTACACAATGCACTGGCCTTATCCTCCACTATCTGAAGAAAGAATTAAGGAACAACAAGTTTCACCGCATTACAAAAAAGCATGGATTCCACCTATAAATCCATTTATCCTGTTTTTATTCTTAAAAGTTTTTGGTATTACAAAACTTGCTTATTTTTTATATATACTTTTAAATATTTTGCTCAGTTCTTTGACTGTATTGGTTGTTTATTATTTATCAAAGGAATTTTTAACTGAAAATGCTTCAAGAGCTTCTGCAATAATTTCTTTGCTATATTTGCCGAATACACATATAGTAATAACTTTCAGTGGAGCACCTATTTACCATTTATTAAGCTTAATTGTAATTTGGCTTATAATTAAAAATATAAAGTCTGTTTCAACCTTAAATCTTATACTATTAGGTATTTCTTCAGCTTTACTATGCTTAACCAGAAGCGAGTTTTTAGGTTTAATGATTTTATATTTTTTCATTATGATAATAATTTTTAAATTTTATAATCAAAATAAATATATCAGAAATATTTCAATAGCAATTGCTTCATTTCTATTTATTTTAATGCCTTGGACTATAAGAAATTATAATGAATTTAATAAATTTATTCCAGTAACCTCTCATCCATGGCATGAAATATGGCGAGGAAATAATCCTTTATCTACTGGTGGAGCAATTGCTTCAAACGGTAGATATAACTGGTTAGGATTTGATGCATCTCATACAAGATTAATTAATATAATTGATAGCATACCACTTAATAATAGATTTGAATTAGTTGTCGATTCAGTTTTTAAGGAAGAGGTTTTAACTTATTGGAGAAATGAACCTTTAAAAGCTTTAACAAATATGTTTAAGAGAGGTTTTTATTATTGGACTACTGACCTAACTGATAGTAAATCTAAGGATATTAAGCTTATTATTGTTACTTATCCTGTGCTTATATGTATTTTATGTGGACTTTGGTGTGCTTTTAAAGAAAGGAAGAAAAGAATTATGCAAGATATTTTGATTATCTTTTCTGCTTTTTTTATTTTCTATACAATTACCGTTGCTGTTATTAATATTAATATTAGATATCAGGTGTATTTATATTCTACTTTAATGCCTTTTACTGGAATAGGGTTTTACTTTCTTAAAAATTTAATTTTTAAGAAAAAAGAACAGTTATTTATTTCTTAATCCATTATAACGAAAACTAACATTATGGCGGATGTCTGAATCAATCTTAAAAAAAGTTTTTATAGGTCATTAGTGTAATAATTTCTTGCTATTCCGATACGAAGTGAGAAATCTCAAACTTTGTGGTAGCAATGACTTGTGAAAAACCTCACTACGCTCAGAATGACACAATAATATTGAGTTTATTATTTTCGGTTTGATATTAATTGTAATTTTTTTTACTTTTTTGGAGTTTATTTTATGAAATTTTTACATTCTTTTAGTTTTCTGTTATTGATTAATTTGATTTTGATTAACTCAGTTTCGGCTCAATCGGGTTGGGAAACTTTGGCACCTCTTCCAAACCCTCCGGGAGTAGCTACTATGGCATCAGTCAATGGAAAGATTTATATTTTATCTGGTTCCGGTTCTGCATTAGGCGCTCAGGCAAATACATATATGTATGACCCTGAAACAAATGAATGGTCACAAAAAGCAAAAATTCCGCAAGCATGTTACTGGGCTACTGCCAATGCTTCCAACGGAAAAATCTATGTGATGGGAGGCGGGCATCCTTATCCGGGCAAAAGTTATAATTTCATATATGACCCAATCACTGACAGTTGGTCATCCGGAGATACTCTCCTAACTCCAAGAATGTATCATAGTTCAGCAGAATTAAACGGTAAAATATATTTAATTGGAGGACAAAACGGAAATCCGGTTGAGTACTACTTTGATGAATATGATACTCAAACAAATCAATGGACCCGTAAAGAAAATAATTTGCATAATATGGCTTGGTATTGTTCTTTAGCGAGTTTAGGAAATAAAATTTATAGAATTGGAGGCGGAGGAGCTCCAAATTTCGTTACAACTTATTTTGAAAGTTTTGATACTGAAAATAATTCCTGGACTCAATTGCCGGATATGAAAACAAAATTCCATGCTTCTGTTGCTTTAACATATAATAATAAAATGTATTTAATAGGTGGTAATGCAAATGGTGTTGATTCTGATACTATATTTGGATATTATCCTGAAATAGAAGAATGGGTACCTGAATTGATAAAACTTCCTCAACCAAGAGTTTATCACAGAGGAGTGATTTGTGATGATTATATTTATATTTATGGTGGACAAAATACACAAAGCGACCCAATTGAAGGTTCATTAATTAGAATGCACTTAGGTGGAAGTGATGTAAAAATTAATGAAAATGAACAAAATATAAGAATTTTTCCAAATCCATCAAATGGTATATTTTATATAGATTTACATTCTTCGTTGAATTTGCAAGCCGATATAAAATTATTTGACCTTTTTGGCAATATTATTGATTGCAAAATTGAACCAGGTTCCGAAAATCAAATTGTTGTAACTACTAATAACATTGAGAAAGGATTATATTTCGTTAAAATATCAAATTCCAATTTCGTTAAGGTATTAAAAGTTATTATAAATTAGGAACTCAACTTTCCTAGTTATTGTAAGTGTATGTAATATAAAAAAATATATTTAAGAGTGTTTAAGTGTTTAAATCAAATATAATACACCTCCCCTTTCCCCTCCTTTTTAGGAGGGGAACGCTAAAACACAGAACAGTTCTTATTCCCCTCCTAACAAGGAGGGGCAGGGGAGGTGTTAAAAGGTTTTATGAGCAAAAGTAGTGTTTTCTAAGAATTTTTATATATAATCCTACCTGTAATGCACTACAACTCTGTATTCTTTTTCTCTTATTAATTAAGAAAGTTAAATTAGGAGCTTATAATGAAATATATTTTTATTACTTTATTTATTTTATTCAATTTATCACTACTGAATTCACAAACAATAGTCAGCACACAACCTGAATTAAGAAATGTGGTTTTGGAAGAATATACAGGAATAAATTGTGTTAATTGTCCTCAGGGACATTTGCTTGCTGAAAATGTTGCTAAAAAATTTCCCGGCAGAGTATCAATTATTAATATTCATCAAGGACATTATGCAATACCGAATTCAGGTGACCCTGATTTCAGAACTAAATGGGGAGATGATTTAGCTAATTTATTTTCTGTGAATTCATATCCATCAGCAACAATTAACAGGATGAAGTACAATGGGAATGCTCTTATAAATAGAGGTGATTACCTTTCATTTTCGATGGATAGTGTATTGAACGGTTCATTCAGCCCGGTCAATATTGCAGCGAAAACTAAATGGAACGAAACAACTCAGGAGATTGAAATCTATGTCGAAATATATTTCACATCAAGTGTTCCGAACCAACCAAAATTGAATATTATATTTCTTGAAAGTGGTATCCCGGGTTACCAGACAGGGGCACCAAGCTTACCATATATCCACAATCATATTCTTAGAGATATGATTACAGGACAATGGGGTGAGGATTTGGAAAATTATTCTGAAGGTTCATTTTTCTCAAAAACGTATAAATTCAAACCTGATTCCGAGTGGAATCTTGATAGTAGTGCATTTGCTATTTTTATTTCACAATCTGACAAGAAAAATATTTATACTGGTATAGAAATTCACTCGCTTACTCCAAACCTTGTTATTAACTCTCAATCTAATGCTATTGGAGTAATATCTCAGAGCAATCCATTCAGAAAAGTTTATAGTATAAAAAATCAATCTGAAAATAATATTACAATAAATCTTAAAACGAGAAAATCGGAAAGAACTCCGGACGACTGGTTAATAAAAGTTGAGAATGATGAATCAGAGTTTTTGTTATTGCCGGGAAATTCAAAAGAATTGGAAATAAGATTAGAACAAGGTCCAACAAAAGGTATTGGTGATGCCATAATTGAATTTACTGAAAAAGATAATCCAAAGCATCCGTGCTATTCTTTTCAGATGATAGCTATTTCATCAGAACTTGATTATATTGAAGTAAATGATGGTTCTAAACCAACCGAGATTTTCTCAGAAATAACTCCCCAATTTGTTTCAATTGATTATGAATTATTTAAAGAAGTCAAAAGTGAAATGAATGCACTACATATTGTTATGTGGAATACCGGAACAGGTAACGAATTAACAGCTGAAAATGCAACAATAATTGATGGTCTTTTAAATAAATCAATTAGAGTTCTATTTAACGGCTCAGTTGCAATTCCGAAATTAGTTATATCAGAACCCAATCATCAATTGCTTTCAACTTTAGGATTTACTTATGTTACAGGTAGCGATATAATTGCTAACGCTTATAATCTAATAGGTGTTACAGGCGACCCAATTGGAGATGGAATTAACATTAACGCAATAACTCGAACAAATTTAGGGAGCTTTCTTGAACCAATGACAATTACAAATAATAAAATTGCTTTTCCTGTTTTCATCGCTGAAGGTTCAAATAAAGTAATTAGTGTAAGGTCGGTTACATCGAATTCCAAAGCAGTCTATTTAAGTTTTTTTCTTGATGCAATAACAGATAACGATTTAAAAAAGCAATTGCTTGTTAAATGTATAAAATGGCTTGATGAAACTAATGAAGTTGACAATTGGGAAAATAATGACGAGCAAATTATTGTTTATCCAAATCCTGCTAATGGGGCTTTTTATTTATATAACTCCGGATTCCAAAAATTCATAGATTTTGCTCTGTATGATTACAAAGGTAATGTTTATAAAATATTAGCACAAACAAATGATTCCAATTTTTATTATTTTTCAACCGAAAATTTAGTTTCCGGTAATTACTTTTTAGTTGTAAATTCCGAGCAGGGAAGGATTATCAAGAATATAATAATTTTAAAATAAAGGGAGTTCTAAAAATTCAAATTGTCTTTTCATTCTGCCCGCAGATTAAGGAAGACCTTTATTTTAATAGTGATGACATATCGTAGCTTAAGCTACAAACAAAATGAAGGACTTCAGATTCTTTGTAGTTTCTTATTTCGCAATTAAGAAAGTTCTGATATAAAATAAATTGATAAAATTCCTATCATAAAACTCCCAAATAAATTTGGGAGTTATTCTAATAATTAGAGTAACTCCATAATTTATTATGGAGATTAATATCGCAATTTTTCGGTGCGAGGCAAATCTCTTAATTCTATTATTATCGTTAAGGAGTTTGGAGTTCTGAAATTATTCTAAAAATTTTGCTAAAAAAACAAAGTTTTGGGGAGTAATAGTATAACTAAAAGCGTCATTCTGACCGATGTCAGAATCCATCTTAAAATCAACCCACGGGTTAACCCGTGGGTTGATTTTTAATTTTTACAGGTCATTAGTATTTTACTAACAACTAATGACCAATGACTAAAAACCTATGTGTCCATTCTGATTAGAGAAAACCAAGATGGTTTCTGGCATACGCCAGAATGACAAGGATAAATTGTTAGAACAAATTTAATAATTAAGATACAATTTTTGCTTAATTTGAAAACGGAAAATCAAAAATATTTTCACTTCCTTCCCAATATTAATTGAAAAGGAAGTGAAAAGCATCTTAAATAAAAACTAATTTATTCCAGCTTTATGTTGAGCATCTACAACTGCAATACCGACCATATCGATAATGTGGTTTACTTCGGAACCTCTCTGCAAAACGTGAACTGCTTTCGAAAGTCCTTGAAGCACTGGACCAATAAGGTGCGCCCCGCCAATCCTTTGAAGAAGTTTGTAACTAATATTTCCGGAATTTAGATTCGGGAAAATAAGCACATTGGCACCTTCTTTTAGCGGACTAAACGGAAAGTACTCTTCGATAATGTCAGGGGAAACCGCAGTATCGGCTTGCATTTCACCGTCAATGACCAAATCGGGTTTCTTTTCTTTAATTAGTGCTAATGCTTTTTGAACTTTTTCAGATGTTATGCCTGGAGCAGAACCGAAGTTGCTATATGCCAGCATTGCAATGCGAGGTTTAATATCGAAGTTTCTTACAAATTCTTCTGCCTGCAAAGTTATGTCGCAAAGCGTTTCTGCACTTGGGTCCGGATTAACTGTTGTATCAGCAAGAAAATATGTTTCTTTTTTTGTTGTAACAATATATAGACCGGATACTTTTTGATATCGTTTATCACGCCCAATTATTTCAAGTGCCGGCTTTATTGTATTCGGATAATGCGTTGTAAAACCAGAAATCAATCCATCAGCTTCTCCGAAATGGACCATCATAGACCCAAAATAATTAGCATTATTAAGCAGTCTATCCCTTGCTTCAACACGAGTTACACCTTTTCTTTGGCGAAGTTTATAGTATTCTTCTATATATTCGTTAATTCTTGGGAAACATTTTGGACAAGTTATTTCAATTCCTTCAAGATTAATTCCATTTTCTTCAGCGACCTTTTTAATTATTTCCTCATCTCCTATAAGTATTGGTTTTGCAATACCATAATCAACGCTCATTTCAGCAGCTTTTATAATCCTTTGTTTTTCGCCTTCTGGGAATACAATACGCATTGGATTATTCTTAGCTTTTTCATAAATACGGGTCATAATCCGTTCAGCTCGTCCCATACGAATATCAAGCTGGCGCCTGTATTCATCAAAGTCGGTTATTGGATATTGTGCAACTCCAGTATCCATAGCAGCTTTTGCAACAGCCGGTGCAACCCAAGTTAAAACACGTGGGTCGAATGGTTTTGGAATAATATATTGGCGTCCGAAGCTCATTTCCTTAACGTTATATGCTTTCTTAACATTTTCGGGTACTTCCTCCTTAGCAAGAGCAGCAAGGGCATAAGCAGCAGCTTGCTTCATTGGTTCGTTAATTGCAGTAGCGCGAACATCCAAAGCACCTCTAAAAATGAATGGGAAACCGAGCACATTATTAACCTGATTGGGATAATCAGAGCGGCCTGTTGCCATAATCAAATCATCACGAACGCTTGTTGCATCTTCATATTTGATTTCCGGGTCCGGGTTTGCCATTGCAAAAATAATGGGATTTGGTGCCATTGTTTTTACCATTTCCTTTGTAACAACATTTCCTTGAGAAAGCCCAACGAATATATCTGCTCCTACAAGAGCATCTGCCAATGTTCTTGCATCTGTTTCAACAGCAAAGAATTCTTTAAATTCGTTCATTCCGGAGGTTCTGCCTTTGTAAATTACTCCTTTAGAATCGCATAAAATTACATTTTCTTTTTTAACTCCGAGAGATATATGAAATTTTGAGCAAGCAATGCCCGAAGCTCCTGCACCGTTATAAACTACTTTCACTTCATCAAGTTTTTTACCAACGATTTCTATAGCATTAATAAGAGCAGCGCCGCTAATAATTGCAGTTCCGTGCTGGTCGTCATGAAATACTGGTATAGACATTTTCTTCTTTAATGCTTCTTCAATATAAAAGCATTCCGGTCCTTTAATATCTTCAAGGTTGATGCCACCAAAAGTTGGCTCAAGAACCTCGCAAACCCTGATAATTTCGTCAATATCTTTAGAGCGAAGTTCGATATCGAAAACATCAATATCAGCGAATGTTTTAAATAAAACTCCCTTACCCTCCATAACTGGTTTCCCTGCTTCAGGACCAATATCGCCCAGACCAAGAACTGCAGTGCCGTTAGAAATAACAGCAACTAGATTTCCTTTTGCAGTGTATTCGAATACTTTGCTAACATCATGCTCAATTTCTCTACACGGCTCCGCTACGCCCGGAGTGTAAGCTAATGATAAATCACGCTGAGTGATACACGGTTTTGTTGTGATTACTTCAATTTTCCCTTTGCGCCCTATGCTGTGATAATCAAGAGCTTCTTCTTTTCGGATTTTCATATATTCTCATCCTTTAAGAGTTAAAAAATTAATTAATTCAAATTCTAAATTATACAATGTTTTTTAAATAACAAAATATTTCATTTTAAAAGTCATAGTTTTTTTAGTAAATTGCTTTTAAAATAAAGACAATTACTTTATTTATTATGAAAAAAATTTTTTTACTTGTCATATTTGCTGTTTCTACTCTTTCAATTTATTCACAAAATTTTGAATATCTTAAAGTAAAACCAAAAACCGGAGATGGTATCCTGAACCTGTTATATAGATATTATCTACCGACTGACCAAGCAAATATTAATCTTTTTTACGAAATAAATAAAAATAAATTCGATAAAAACAACAACTTATTAAAAGCATATAAATATAATCTTCCTGTTGCTGTTTATCCCTTTAACAAAAAAAATATTAGAAGCTCAATCGGAATTGCTGATTTTAATTTGGCTAAAGAAATTGAAGTTTATAATCAGAAACTTCTCGAAAATGCTTTAATTCAAAAAAGTTATAAAAAAAGAAAAAAATTATACGTTCCACTTTATCTTTTAAATAATTCCAAAGAATCTGCACCAATTTCAAAAAAAGAGATAAAAAAAGAAAGCAGACAAGATAAATCAGATGTTTTTCTCGTTTTTGGAAAAAAATATGAAAAAGTTAATATAATAGATTCTTCTTTGTATGGCTGTGTCTATTACTTAATTTCCGGGCATGGAGGTTCAGACCCTGGAGCAATAGGACATCACAAAGGAAAAGAACTTCATGAAGATGAATATGCTTATGACGTTACTCTTCGCTTGGCACGCAACCTAATGCAAATGGCTGCCACAGTTTATATTATCGTTCAGGACGAAAATGATGGTATTCGGGACGAACGATATTTAAATAATAGTTCAAATGAAAAACTAATTAACGGACGTGAGATTTCAAATCTGCAAACTCCGAGATTAAAGCAAAGAACAGATATTATAAATGAATTATTCGAAAAAAACAAAGAAACTGCAAAAATTCAGCAAGTAATTGAAGTTCATATTGATTCCCGTTCCAACAGCAAACGCATTGATATTTTCTTCTATCATAAAGCAAATAGTTCCGATGGCTACTCACTTGCAAAGACACTTCACCAAACTATCAATAAAAAATATCAGAAAGCACAGCCCGGAAGGCAATATCACGGAACAGTTTCAGAACGTAACCTTTTTACTTTACGTGAAACTAAGCCAGTATGTTGTTATATCGAACTGGGTAATATCCGCAATCCTCAGGACCAAATCCGCTTTCTCGAAGTAAATAACCGCCAGGCAATAGCAAACTGGCTTTCCGCAGGGCTACTCGAATATTTCCAAAATGAAGCAACTCCTTAAAAGGAGGTGACATAATTTAAGACTGTCATTCTGAACCCCACTATATAGGAAGTGCTTTATTTAAATGGAGATGTCATAACTTAGCAGTCATTCTGAGCGCAGCGAAGAATCCAGAAAAATTTCTTTAAACCACTATTCTCTGGATTCTTCACTTCGTTCAGAATGACCGACAAAAAGCAAAGATGTCATTGGTAACGAAGTGAGGAATCTCAAACTCTGTGTTAGCAATGACTTGTGAGATTTCTCACATCGTTTCGAAATGACAATCATTCGAAATAGCAAACTACAAGGGGTCAAGAGTTCTGAAGTTTTAAGCTTCTTACCAAGTTGTATTTGGGAAGGAAGATTTCTTTATAAACTTTGCTTATTTTACACTCCTTCCCAAGTTGAACTTGGGAAGGAGAAAAAATGGTTAATTATTATTTTGGTATAAAATAGGTAAATAAACCACTTATTTTTTTGTTTATTTTAAATTTTTTATGCAATTTTAAAATTTGTATAAAATTAAAATTTGAATAAATAATGAATAATATAGAGAATAAAAGATTAAGCCGCCCGGAGTGGCTGAAAGTAAAAGCTCCGGGTGGAGATGGTTTTGCAGCAGTTAGGGGAATAGTGAAAGGCAATAATCTTCATACAGTTTGCGAAGAAGCTCATTGCCCAAATATTTCAGAATGTTGGAGTCGTGGCACTGCTACTTTTATCATCCTCGGAGATATTTGCTCAAGACGCTGCCGCTTTTGCGCTATTCAAAAAGGAAAGCCGGCAGAACCGGATTTTAGTGAGCCACTTCGTATAGCAGAATCTATTGCTAAAATGAAATTGAGACATTCTGTTATTACTTCTGTTACACGCGATGATTTAAGTGATGGAGGTGCAGAAATTTGGGCTAATACAATTCTTGAAACAAGAAAGTTAAATCCGAACACAACAATCGAAGTGCTTATTCCAGACTTTGAAGGAAAAACTGAACTATATCAAAAAGTATTCAAATGCAAACCAGACATATTAAACCACAATATCGAAACAGTTCAGCGACTCTATAGCACAGTAAGACCACAGGCAAACTACCAAAATTCCTTAAAATTGCTTAAAGATGCTAAAGAATTCGGCTTAAAAACTAAAACCGGATTAATGGTTGGTATTGGAGAAAGCAAAGAAGAAATCTTTGATTGTTTTAAAGATTTACGTAAGATTAATGTTGATATTGTAACAATCGGACAATACCTTCAGCCAACAGAAAAGCATCTTCCGGTAGAACGCTTCGTCCATCCAGATGAATTTACAGAATATAGGCGAATAGGACGTGAAATGGGATTTGAGCATATTGAATCTGCCCCGCTTGTTAGAAGCTCTTATCATGCTGAAGAGGCAGTTTGAAATTAATTCTTTTATGATAATAAAACTTAGCTCAAGTTTGAAATAAGAAGATGTCCTACATCTCGGAGATGTAGGACATCTAAATATTAGTTTTAGCAATGACTTGTGAGATTTCTCACTTCGTTGCCAATGACATCGCAATTTGTCATTCTGGCGTATGCCAGAATCCATCTTGGTTTTCACTAATAATAATGGATAAACTATTTTTAGTTATTAGTCATTGGTCATTAGTTGTTAGTAAGAATACTAATAACTCAACTTTCCTAGTTGTCATAAGTGCCTGTAATATAAAAATCTATTTAAGTGTTTAAAAAGACTAAAAAACACCTCCCCTTTCCCCTCCTTGCTAGGAGGGGAACGCTAAAACACAGAATAGTTCTTATTCCCCTCCTAATAAGGAGGGGCAGTGCTGATACGTTCTTTAAATCCACTTGTCTTATTCCCCTCTTGAGAGGGGATTAAAGGGGTGTGTTCTTTTTTCTTTATTTAAAAAATACTTTCTGAATAAAGAAAAAAATATGCTTATAATAGTTTATCTCTTTGAAATTACTTCAGATATTAAAAGTAAGCAAGAACACACCCC
>DAIOVK010000054.1:0-11426 GCA_036759045.1 Kapaibacterium sp. (SeqCode)
AGAATCTCAAACCCTGTGTTAGTAATGACGTGTGAGATTCCTCACTTCGTTTCGGAATGACATCGCTCCTTTTACTCTGCAAAACTTCTTGAACCAGATGTCCTACTTCTCGGAGATGTAGGACATCTTTATCTTATGTAATCTCAATTTAAATAATGGTCTTCCTTCATTTTGGGGTTCGGAATGACACAAGATAGTAAATCTTTTAACGAATTATTACACTAGATATATTCTGACATTTGTCAGAATAACACTTTTAGTTGTGTCATCTCCATTTAAATGAAGCACTTGATTTTTTAACTTTTTTTAACTTTCCGGTAATTATTTTTCAAACATAGTAACAGTGAAAGTAGAACCAATATCTGGCTGACTTTGGACGCTACAAGTGCCATTATAAAGCTCAGCAATTTTCTTAACAGTTGAAAGCCCAAGCCCGCTACCCAGAATATCTTTGGTTTTTGGATTCTTTATTCTGACAAATTCCTTAAAGAGTTTAGTTATTTCTTCGGCTGACATACCAATACCGGTATCTTTAACCTGAATTGTCAGTTTATTGTCTTCTTTATTAATATAAATATCAACTTGTCCGTTATCACGGTTATATTTTATTGAATTTGAGATTAAATTGTTTAAGATAATTTCCATTTCTAAGTTATCAGCTTCAAATTCAATAGATGGTTCGCAATTAAGATTTAAAGTAACATTCTTTTTTTCAGCATCATTTTTTAGAACATCAAGAGAATTTTTAATAATTAAAACAATGTCAATTGTTTTTAGTTCACGTTGTCTTTGACCGGATTCAATTTTAGTCATTTCAAGTAAATCATAAATTAGCTTTCTCATTTGATCAGTACGGATGATCATTCTATCGACCATTTGCTCATAATCTGCGATGTTTTCTCCAGCGGAGCGGTCTTTTAGCATATAAAGATAGCCATCAATTGAACTTAATGGAGCTTTTAGCTCATGCCCCAAAACTGAAATGAACTGGAAGCGGATTTGCTTGCGTTCTTCACTTAATTTTTTTAACTGACGCGCTAAAATGACGTTCTGAGCAGCTTTTGTTACTGATTTTCTGAGTTCAGCCGGAGTAAACGGTTTTGCGAGAAAATCGAATGCACCTGATTTTACAGCACTAACTGCGGTTTCTAGTGAAGCAAAAGCAGTAATCATTATTGTAAGCATTGATTCTGATTTCGAGCCAACCTTTTCAAGGAGTTCCAAACCACTCATTCCGGGCAATTTATAATCTAACAGCAATAAATCATATTGATTTGCTGTAATTTTTTCATAAGCTTCTTCTGCAGATTCTGCTATTTCTACATTGAAATTAATGACATCTTCTACATCTGGCAATTGTAGTTTAAAATGACTTAAAGTTCGGGCTATACCAGTTCGCATCCCAAATTCGTCATCTACTGCCAATACATTTATTTCATTCATATCTTTTTTAAAATATGTTTTTAAAAATTAATCAAAATTACGAAAAGATTTTGGAAAAAACCTTAATTTGTCTTATTATCTTCAAATTTCTTCTAAATAATAGATGGATTATTATACATTGCAGAGGGTAAAATAAATTCTATTCATTTTTCATTTTTTTTATTCAAATTTTATATTAAATTGCTTTTTTTAAAAGGTGTATTTTTATTAGGAATGTGTTTTGCATTGTTTTATAAGGAGAATAGAATGAAAATGAAAATAGAACTGCTTGTTGTATCATTATTTTTTATTTTATCAATAAGTAAAGCATACACAAATGAAGAAATTAGTTTCGATGGAACAAGTGATGTAATCTATATTCAAGATAATAGTATTTCATATTTGACTGAAATAACAGCAGAAGCTTGGGTTAAAGTAAATTCATTTTCTGCAACTAAAAATGGTGGCAATCTTATATGGCAGTTTATTATTTTTAAAAAAAATGTCCTTGAGCATTTCAACGAGGGCTTTGCCATTTATTTAGATGAAAAAAGTAAGAGATTTGCTGCATCTGTTGCCAGTGCTGAAGGAGTACAAGCAGTTGTCGTCAATCAAAAAGCAAGTGTTGAATTAAATACTTGGTATCACATTGCTATGACTGCAAATTCAAAAGAAATTAAGCTATATATTAATGGAACTCTCGTTAAATCTGCCGAAACTGGCTTTCCTCTTAATTTTGGTAATGAAGAAGTATTTATTGGCGGACGCACTAAAATTTTAAAAGACAATGATTTTGAAGGACGCTTCTGTGGTAGTATCAAAGATGTAAAAATTTGGAACAGAACACTTGGTGAAAACGAAATAATGAATAATGATGATTTTGCAAAAGATATTGTATTAAGTGGCTGGATTACCCGTGAAAATAATTTACTTAAATTAGTTGAAAAGAAAAGGAGAGAAGTTCAAAGCGAGGCAATTGAAGTAAATCAGGATTTTACTGCTGAAATCGTTCCTAATCCAATTCAAAATGAAGCAAAGATAAATATAAATTTGAAAAAAAGTGGTATTATTAGTTTGAAAATATATGATATTACAGGAAAAGAGAGATTAGTATTATTTGAAGGATTTTCTGAAAAAGGTGAATATAGCTACAATATAAGTAATTTGTTAGTTCAGGAAACAAATTCTTCTTATTTTTGTAAAATTGATTTTGAAGGAAATTCAAAAGTCATTAAATTTATAATTTTAAAATAAGTCCAGAAATTGTTAATTAATAAAAATAAAACTATGAACGTTGATACAGGCGGAAAATTAGACATATCAAAAAGAACGGGTAAGAATAAGAAAATATTTCTCGCTATTTCTATTTGCTCAATCATAATTTTGGGCTTTATAATTTATTCAAATATCTACGATAACACAATGCATTTCGACGACATTACCTATATGGAACCGTTCGGAATGAAAGAGTTTGGATATTTAAGAGATTTTTTTGATGTTAATCCATTTAGATTCATCACTTTTGCAACTTTTTCCATCAATTATAACATAGCAGGTTTCGACCTTTGGGGATATTATCTTTTTAATATAATAGTTCACGTAATCAACGGACTGTTAGTATTTTTACTAATAAATCTTACGTTTAAAACTCCGGCACTTAAAGAAACTGACCTGTATAAGCACAGGCATTTGTTGGCGCTTTTCGGGTCGCTGATTTTCATTGCCCATCCAATACAAACTCAGGCAGTAACTTATCTTTATCAGCGTCTGACATCTCTTTCTGCGATGTTTTATATGCTAACGCTTACTTTTTATTTAACAGCCCGATTAACAGAAAGAAAGCGAATATTCAAATTCATAATTTATGCTTTATGTGGTATTTCTTTTATTTTTGCAATATTTACAAAGGAAAATTCATTTACACTGCCAATTGCAATAATTTTATTTGAATTTTGCTTATTCAGAACAAAGGGACAGCGAATATCGAAGAAAATATTTATACCTGTTGGTTTTCTGGTAATAGCCGGGATTGCATTTCTGGCATTAGTGGGACCAAGTAAAATTTTCATTGAACTTACGAATTTTTCAGGAGAGAGAATTACAAGCTGGACTTACCTTTTAGCCCAATTCAAGGTCATTCCATTTTACTTTTTCTTATATCTTTTACCAATCAACCAAAATTTAGACCACGATTTCCCAATTATTAACAGTTTTTGGGATTTTGATGTTTTCCTTGGTTTGCTAATTAATTTGACTGTGATAATAATTGGCATTATGACTTTTAGGAAGCGTCCATTAATTTCATTCGGAATATTTTGGATTTACATTACTTTAGCAGTAGAATCAAGCATTATACCTATTCTTGATGTAATGAACGAGCATAGAATGTATTTGCCTATGTTTGGCTTCATCTTAATTCTTATTAGCATTGTAAATCAACTGCTTGTAAAAAGAAATAAAGTTATTGGTTACTCATTTTTTGGTTTATTAATCGTAGTGTATTCGGTTATGACTTATTTGCGCAATGAAGTATGGCAAAACGAAATAACACTTTGGGAGGACGTAGTTAAGAAATCACCAAACAAGGCACGTCCAAACAATAACCTTGCCCTTGCTTATCTTGCAGATGCAAATTTTGAGAAAGCAGTTACGTATTTTTCAAATTCTATACGTATTATGCCGGAATATTCGATTGCTTACCACAATCGTGCATTCGCAAATATGCAAATCGGAAAATTTAAAGATGCAGTTGATGATTTTACAAGTTATATCAAAATAGAAAAGAAAGTCGCTCCTGATGTATATTTAAATAGAGGGAACGCTTTTTTCAATTCTCAGGATTATAAAAAATCAATTTCTGATTATTCAAAATATCTTGAAAAAATTCCTAACGATTTTAATGGATATTTTAATCGCTCTCAGGCATATTTTATGCTTAAAGATTTCGAAAATGCCAAGAAAGATTTGAAAGAAGCTGTTAATTTAAACAGGAATGATACCCGTGCTTATTCTGCATTAGGAGATATTGAGCTTGCTGAAGAAAATTATGAAGAAGCAATTAAATACTACTCAAGAGTAGTTGAGCTAATTCCAGACAACCCCCTCGGTTATAACAACCGGGGCTCCGTTTATTTTTATTTAAAGCAATACGAAAAAGCATTAAGAGATTATAAACAAGCCACATCTCTTGACCCAAATTTCGTGCAGGGATTCGTTAATATTGCAGCAATTTACCGTTTGCAAAATGATTATAAAAAAGAACTATTCTTTTTAAACAGAGCATTAAGAATTGAGCCAAATAATGCTCAGATTCTTTTTGACAGAGCAAAAGTTCATTTGAATTTAAATGACAAAATAAATGCCAGAAAAGATGTTTCCAGAGTTATTGAAATGCAGCCAAACTCTGAAGATGCAAAAGAATTTTTAAATAGTATAAAATACTAATGTGAATTGAAGTAAATTTTAGAAAGATTAGATAGGTTAGAAAGATTAGATTTCTATATTTGAACTTTTGATAAGTTAAGAAAATTTACAAAATTGGAAATAAATAAGTCATGCTATCAGTTTGCTGATAGTATGACTGAAATAAATGCAACTGGTCTTGCCCAAATGCATCCGTGAAAAGTTGATATAATTTAATTAACCAAAAAATGTATAGCAAACTGAATAAAACGCATTAAATGCCGGAAATTATAGAAAAATATAAGGACTTTCTTGAATTTGAAGTTCAAAATCTTCCGCAAGATGATTTGGAGCTTTCTATAGTTATGCCGTGTTTGAATGAGGCAGAAACAGTAAGTCAGTGCATTTGGAAAGCAAGAACTTTTTTGCGTGAGCATAAAATTCATGGCGAAGTGGTCGTTGCTGATAATGGCAGCACAGATGGTTCTCAGCTATTAGCAATAAAAGCAGGAGCCAGAGTAGTTTCAGTTGAAGAAAAAGGTTATGGCGCTGCTCTTTCAGGTGGTGTCAATTCTGCAAAAGGTAAGTATATTATAATGGGAGATTCAGACGATAGCTATGATTTTCTCGAACTTCTTCCAATGCTTGAGAAACTTCGCTCCGGTTACGATTTAGTAATGGGAAATCGCTTTAAAGCTAAGTTAGTTAAGGGGGCAATGCCCTGGTCGCACCGTTATATCGGTAATCCTTTTTTAACCTTTGTAGGACGTCTTTTCTTTAAAAGTAAAGTTGGTGATTTCCATTGCGGTTTAAGAGGTTTCACAAAAGAAGCATTTGAAAAATTAGACTTGCGTACTACCGGAATGGAATTTGCAAGCGAGATGGTTGTCAAGGCAACTTTATTTAGATTGAACATTACAGAGGTGCCAATAGTGCTTTCTCCGGACGGAAGAAGCGGGAAACCTCATTTGCGTAGTTTCCGCGATGGCTGGAGACACTTGCAATTCTTATTTATCTACTCTCCCCGCTGGCTTTTCTTATATCCCGGTATGATTATGATGTTTTTCGGTTTAGCGATTGCTGGCTGGATACTTCCCCGTCCTTTCAGCACTACTCCAGATGTTCACTCAATGCTTTATGCTGTTGCAGGAATTATGATTGGTTTTCAAGCCATAATATTTTCTATTTTTTCTAAAACTTTTGCAGTTCATGAAAAATTAATACCGGCTGGTCCTATAATAGAAAGATTTTTCAATAAATTTACTCCGAATAAGGGTATCGTTATTGGGTTAATTCTTATCGCACTCGGCATTGCCGGCTCTTTATATACTTATTATTTGTGGACTAAAGGAACTTTCTTTGAGGTTGGCATTTCTGTTACTCTACGCTATGTAATTGCTTCTTTTACTCTTTTGGTTATGGGTTTCCAACTGATTTTCTCTTCATTTTTCTACGGCTTGCTAATACTCCAAAATAAATAAGACCGGAAATAGTGATTAATGATTAATGATTAATGATTAATGATTCAACTTTCCTAGTGTAGTAATTCATTGAAAACCTGATAATAACTTCTTGTCATTCTGAACGAAGTGAAGAATCTCAAAGTATGTGGTATCAATGACTAGTGAGATTCCTCACTTCGTTTGCCAATGACATCTTTGTCTGTCATTCTGGCGTATGCCAGAATCCATCTTGCTTTTTAATCATTGGTCATTAGTTGTTAGTAAAAATACTAATGACTAATAACCAATGACTAATGACCTATAAAATCTAATTTTAAGATGGATTCTGACATTTGTCAGAATGACACATTTATTTATGTCATTTCCATATAAAATAAAAGTCTTCATTTATTAGGGGGTTCGGAATGACACAAAATAGTAAGTCTTTTAATGAATTACTACACTAGTTATTTAAAGTGAATGTAATATTAGAACTCCAGCCCAATACAAATAAAAAGGAGTTAGAAGATTTACTTTATTTTACAAAATATTCCTGTTGAGTTTTTACATTTTCTACAATAACCTTTGCATCTTTTTTAACAATAAATTCGCTAACTCCAAACTCATTTTTTGGATTTCCCCAATCGTAAGTATATCCTAATCTTGTCCATGGATAACGAAGAGTTGCGGTTCCGGGAAAATAAGAAGAGATAATATTTGAGTTAAACCAACTTTTATATTCCGCAGAAACATTATCAGGGAAATATAAGCCGGCAGTATTATCCGTGATTTCGCTGTCAGCACTTGCTCTGAACATATCTTCCGGACTCACCCAGAATTCTACAATATATTTCTTCTCATATTTAAAGGGCAAACCTAACAATTGATGAATTCTGAGAGATAGTAAGCTATCATTTGAATAGTTTATCCCGCTGATTCTGTTTCTTAGCTCTGGAGCCAAAGATATCCATACATTGCCCCACTTAAGTTCTACTGTATCGCCAAGAGGGTAGCTTGCATTATATTTAGTATAAGTAACAGCTAAAACATAATCTTTATTATTGATTGTTTTCCATGTTAGAAATTCATTATCTTTGACTATTGGAATTAAATTGTGTGATATTTCGGAAGAATCTGCAATCATAGCATCAATAACAGCTTCGTCGTAAAGATAGTTAATAGAAATATCATTGCTATTATTGGTACTACTATCACAGGAAATCAAAAAAGTGCTAAGCAAGAATAAGATAAAAAAGTAAATAACTGAATTTTTCATTTTAGCTCCATTTTTAATTTTAAAAAAAATGCCTTACCGACGGGGGGACTGACGGCAAGGCATGCAGCATAAAGAGGAAGTGACGAATTGCTTCGTCGAGCGGGAAACGAGACTCGAACTCGCGACCCCAACCTTGGCAAGGTTGTGCTCTACCAACTGAGCTATTCCCGCTTTTTTCAGGTTTTCAAAAATACACACTTTTTTTGAATTATGCAAATACTTTTTTTAAATTCTATCGAACCAGTTAAAAAAAATATTTTTACACTCACTCTCTACTTCTTTAATATCAAGATTCGTGCCAATTTCTTTGCAAATTGATGTTACTGATTTATTTCTTATACCGCAAGGCACAATGTATTCAAACTCGCTTAAATCGTTTGAAACATTTAACGAAAATCCGTGAGAAGTTACCCATTTAGAGCAGTGAAAACCCATAGCACATATTTTTCTTTGCTCTTCAATCCAAACTCCGGTTAGACCCGAAATAGTATTTGCACTAAGATTAAACACCTTTAAAAGTGAAATGATATTGGTTTCAATACTTCTCAAAAACCAATGTAAATCTTCTTTTAAGCAACTCAAATCGAATATGGGGTATCCTACAAGTTGCATTGGATTATGCAAAGTTGCATCACCACCCCTGTCATTATAAATTACTTTGATTCCTTTTTTTTTCAGAAATTCATTAGAAAAAAGCAAACTGCTTTCTTTACCGTTCCGTCCAATTGTGATAACAGATGGATGCTGACAAAGAACTAAAACGTTACGATTCCTTTGGCTTTGTATTTCTGAAACCAATTGCTTTTGTCTTTCCCAAGCTTCTTCGTAATCAATTAATCCCCAGCTTTGTATTTCTAGACTTCGCATTAAATTGCATTTACAATATGTTCGTAAACAGGTTGTTCATTAGTGAAATCAATTGTAAGAACATCGAAACGACAAGGGATGTTTTCGATTTTATTTATTTGTAAATACGCTTTGGCTGCAGTTCTTAACTTTTTTTGTTTCTGTGGTGTAATCATTTCAAGCAAAGAATTCACATATTTTGTATTTCCGGACTTAACCTCAATAAATACAAGATATTCCTTATCTTTAGCCACGATATCAATTTCAGCAATTTGCCCGTAATGGAAATTACGTTTTAAAATTACGTATCCCTTTTTCTTAAAAAATTCAACAGCAAGGGCTTCAGCTTCATCGCCTTTTTGACGGTTGTTTTTTTCCATTTTTAATTTTTTTTGGTGGTTTAATTACTTCTTTATTCTCATTTTTTTCTAAAGTAAAATTTGTTGTAATATAATGCCATCCCTTAATTTTTTGACTATCTGAGTAATGCATTATCAGTTTTTGCTCAATTGTGCTATAGTAATGTACAGGGAAAAAATGCTTAGATGATATGTCCATTATTCCGTGCGAATTTACAACAACAGTTGTGAAAAAGCTGCCATTTCCATAAACAGTTTCGACACTGCCCTGTGCTGTTTTAATATAATCAAATCTGTTGCAATTAAAATCAAGTGTGTCAATTCTGCCTTTAACCCTGTTTAGTGATATTTGATTTAAAATTGCAGGTGGAAAACCATTTTCGACAAGCGTATCGGTTGATTCTGTAATCCATGATTCATTAATTGATTTTAAAGATTCTCCGATTTTAAACAGGATATAAGGTTGAAAAGCACCTCCCGGAGCGAGAGCAGGCGAAACGGTATCTATATAAATCACAGATAAGCGGTTACCTAAGGAATCAATTTCAATACCTACTCTTTTATTCAGCCAAGGCGATTCCAAGCGTTCAACTTTTTCTTCATCTTTTGTGGCTTCTATGCTATTAAATTCTACCAACTTTTGTGATAAAAAGAAATTTCCCTGTGAAGTAATGCTATCGCAACTTATTTCCCAGAGTTCAATCCTGTTTTTTAGTAAAGGGGCACCGTAATCAATTGCTATACTATCGAAAGACTCAACTCTATAGGTCAATTTCTGTCCGGGCTTGAAATCCAATTTAAAGCATAAAGTATCTTTTATTTCCTGAACCACTGAGTCAGAAAGAAATTCCTGTGCTTTGGTGGTTTTTGTTATAATACAAAAAAACATTAATGCTATTAAAACTGTATAATGTTTTACTAAATTCATATTCTTTATATTTATTCTTTTCATTTGTTTCATATTTATACATTATTAAAATTATTAAAAGTAAGCATTTTTTTTGAAGTATCAAAATCTGCTTCAATGCCGATTGGAATAGTTGCATTTTTATTTGTATGTCCAAACGGGAAGCTAATAATTGTTGGTTTTCCAATAGCTTTAAAATGCTGTTCGAATACTTCTCTTAAAGTTGGAGAATAGCCCGGAAAGAAATTTCTTTTTCGGTCTAATTTGTCTAAATCACCTATGATAATAGCTGCAACCTGGTCAAATTTTCCAGCTAATCTAAGTTGAGTTAACATTCTGTCAATTTTATATGGCTCTTCTGCTTTTTCTTCAATCAATAAAATTGCATCTTTTGTGTTTATTTCATAAGGAGTTCCAATTAAAGAAGTTAGAACAGATAGATTACCTCCAACAATGCGACCGCTTGCTTTTCCGGCAACAATTACTTTTGATTCAGGAGCAACGATTGAAATTCTTTCATTTGTTTCATCTAAAAGGATTTTCTTAAATGATTTATAGATAAATTCATTAAAACTTGATGCTACAGGTCCGTGAAATGTAATTATATCACATTTATTATAAATTACATTGATTATAGCTGTTATATCACTAAAACCGATTATCATTTTGGGATTATTCTGAATTTCGTTATAATTAAGCAAAGGAAGGATTCTTAGAGCGCCCCAACCTCCTCTCGCACACATAATACCTTTAATGTCTTCTCTTCGTATGAATTGCATAAATTCATTTGCCCGGTCTTCATCTGAAGCCGAAAAGTATTTATGTTTGGTGCTGTGATTTTTTACTGTATCTCCAATTTCTGTTTTTATGCCGTGTTTTTTTAATGTTAAAACCCAGCTTGCTACTTGCCCGGGAGAAGATGGGCTTGCAGGTGCTGTTATTGCAACTGTATCACCTTTTTTTAGGATTTTTGGGGCAACAGGGCATAGTTTTACTTCTGAGAGCAAAGGATATTGCATACTTTCTGCTTTTAAGCCGGTTGGAAGAAAGCTATAACCAAGTGGTAACAATGATGCTGCCTGAATACTTTTTATAAAACTACGTCTGTTAATATTTAATACTTTCTATTTTTAAATCAATAACAAATAACAATTTAGCAATTTTTTCAGACATAATAAAGAAGTTTTGTAATTTTAAATAGAATTTCCGGATTTATTCGGATTCTGATTTGTTTTTATTATTCGGATTCTATGTTTTTTTTGGTAATGTTATAAGGTTTAGAAAGAATTGGGGTCACATATAAACGAAGACGTTTACTTTTGAAGAAATGAACTAAATGAGAAGTGGGCAATACTATCAACTTGTTGAACCTCTGGTTTATAACAAGTTGCATTCATAGATACAATTAAAGTGTCATTTTGAACCCCATGATAAAGCAAGTGCTTCATTATAACAGAGATGACAAAATGTGTCATTCTGACGGATGTCAGAATCCATCTTAAAACAAGGGGTTGCAACCCCTTGTTAAATGTTTGTTAGGTCGTTAGTCATTGGTTATTAGTCATTAGTATTTTTACTTACAACTAATGACCAATAACTAATGACTAAAATATTCCTTTGTACTTAAGGAAAAACAAGATGGATTCTGTCATACGTCAGAATGACATACAAAGATGTCATTGGCAACGAAGTGAGAAATCTCACAAGTCATTGATATCACGAAACAGTGCTTTTCAGTCATACTATCAGCAAGCTGATAGCATGACAAGAGA
>DAIOVK010000055.1:0-11411 GCA_036759045.1 Kapaibacterium sp. (SeqCode)
TAATAATCAAATCACTGGCATTTTAAACTTCCCATTTAAAGGATTTGATGGCGATGAAATAGGCGATGGTGTTTATTTAACATTGAATAATTACTCTAATCTCCAATCAGACCCATTTATACTTACTACAGATTTAATAAAGAAAAATGCAACTTCTACTGCTGATTTAATCGGCTATTATGACAATAACCAAAATAATGGTGCTGGCGTAAGGAAAGTGCGTGATAACGGAGCCAAAATAGTTTATTTAACATTCGGACTCGAAGCAATTAAAACAGAAACCGACAGAGCTTCATTTATGAAGAAATGCATTGACTGGTTATTCAAAACTGGTCCCGGTGGCGGTGGAAAACTAACTTTTGACAATACTACACTTAATTTTGGAGCTGTCGATGTTGGCACAACTGATACAAAAAAAATTGTGTTAACAAATACTGGTGATGGTGATTTAAACATTTCAGAAATAAGAATAGATTGGGACGAATATAGCGCCTTTTCATTTAATGATGGTCAACCAACATCAATGGTAATTACAGCCGGACAAAGTTATGATTTATACGTCAAATTCACTCCTTCTGCCGAAGTTGATTTCAGTGCAGTTGTTACAGTCATTTCTGATGCAGTGAACGGAAATGAACTATCTGTTTTTCTTGAAGGAGAAGGCGGAGTCGGAACCGGTGCTAAGATTTCTACTAATGCTGAAGATAATACTATTGACTTAGGACATGTAAAATTAACCAAAAATGCTGAATTTAATCTTATTCTCTCTAATACCGGTAATGAAGATTTAGAAATTGAACTTATAAGAATAAGTCCAAATGATGATAATGCTTTTGAAATTATTGTTGATGGTAATCTTTATCCCCAAACAATTCTTCCCGGTCAGCAAAAACAAATGAAAATAAGATTTGCTCCTTCTGAAATCAGAGCATATATGGGTAATTTATATATTAAGTCTAATGCAAAAAATCAACCTAATTTAAATATTATTTTAACCGGAGAATGTGACCCGCTTGGAAATATTACTACTAATGCCGCTGGTAATGCTATTGATTTTGGTAAAATAAATTTAACCCAAAAAGGTACATTTGATTTAATTATTAAAAACAGCACCGCAGAAAGTGTAAATATTAGCTCTATAGCATTTGATAATAATTCTGATAATTCTTTCAAATATCCCGAAGATTTAGTATTTCCTATTACTATCGGAGTTGACCAGGAACAAACTATTCAAATTGAATTTGCTCCTGTTGCAAAACAATTATATGAAGCAACTCTAATTCTTCATACTAATGCAATTGCTCAACCTACTATAGATATTACACTTAAAGGTGAAGGTAATGAAGCTGGCGCAGTTGACGAAGATGTAAACGGTATAATCACTTTGAATGCATCTCCAAACCCGGCTACCGATATTGTTAATGTTGAATTTTCCATTAATAACGAAAAATACAATGAAGTATCTGTTTATTTAGTAAATATGCAAGGTGTTAAAGTTCAAACATTGACTGAACAGGTATCTTTACCCGGCACTCATAGGTTTAATTTCGATACCAAGAACTATCCTTCCGGTTCTTACTTTATCGTAGCAAAAGTTGGAAATATTATTAAACGTTTCCCACTTTCTATCGTTAAATAATTTTTAGATAATTTATTTAAAAAACCTTCTGAAGATTTTTCAGAAGGTTTTTTTTATTTTATGGGTTCTTGAAAATGCAATTTTGTCTTTCATTCTGAACCCCCTTATACCAAGTTGCGTTTATAGATACAATAATGCAATTTGTCATTCTGAACGAAGTGAAGAATCTCAAACTCTGCGGTAACAATGACTTGTGAGATTCTTCGCTCCGCTTCAGAATGACAGGGTAAACTTATGTCATTTCCATTTAAATTAAGCATTTGATTTATCAGGGGTTTGGAATGACAATAAATTATTATTAGTTTTTCTATGAATTATTACACTAGCAGCTATTGGCTTATTATTTTTGCAGAGACACAGCATGCTGTGTCTCTACATTTTTTTGTATGACTTTTTTTTCTACAGGTTTTCGTAAAAATTTACTAATCTCTTTGCTAAACTATTGCAGTCAAAATTGCCTTTGGCAAACTGGAAAGCATATTCGGAAATGCTTTGGACCAAACTGGGATTTTCTATGCCATGCGTAATCATTTGGATAAATTCTTCTTTAGTATTTGCAAAAAGAATTTCCTTGAAATTTTTGCATAAAATACCTTCTGCACCAATATTTGTAGAAATAATAGTTTTCCCGAGCGACATCGCTTCTGCAATTTTCACTCTAATCCCACTTCCAAAAAAGAGTGGCACTATCATTATGCTGTGGTTTTCAATAAATTCCCTTGAAGAAGGCACTTCTCCACAAATCTCAACATTTTTGCTTCCCCATTTGTAAAATTCATTTGGAATATTTCTGCCTGCAATGTATAACTTATAATCCGGAAATTGCTTATATACAGTTTCCCATACATTTTCCAGAAACCAACGCAATCCCTGTTCGTTAGGCGCCCAATCTAATGCTCCTATGAAGAAAAAAGAAAGCTCTTCTGGTTGCAAAGGATTGTTTTCAGCTATATCAAATCCAATTGGTATTGATGTAGTTTTTACTTCCGGGTTTAAATACTTCTTTTGTGTTTCCTCATCAATTTCAGAAATAGAAACGATACCATCGAAATTATTTACAATTTCCGTTTCAAAATCTTTCAGCTTTTTTGCTAAAAGGTTCAAATACCACTTCTTCAGCGGATTTTTTGTTATCTCAGCTCGCCGTTCCCAAATCAAATGCTCAATATTATGCGAGCGGTAAACTATTTTTGCATTAGATAGTTTTCTGGCTGGAGCAAGATAAGGCGTAGTAAAAAGCGTTTCAAACTGAATTACATCAAAGCTATTTTTTATTAGGATTTTTTCCAATTCTGCTTTAAATTCATTCGTAACAAAACGCGAGATATTATATGATTCTTTTTTGAATAAATTTATGAAAGCATCAAATAGTTTAACCCTGTTGTCAATATCAACATAAGAATAATTTGTTTTTTCGTAGAATAATTTAGAATCATCGTTAAAAACTGGTTGAGCAGTTGGTGTAGCAAAAGAAAGTATATTCAAATCAATACCAGCTTGCAGCAGCCCTTTGGCGATGCTAAGGAACGCCTTGGAAGCTCCGTTATTATCCGGATAAGGGGGCTGACTGCATATTTGTAGAACTTTCATTATACAATAAATTTAAGTAAAACAAAACCACCTATTAGCAAAACTACAAAAGCAAGAGCCAATTTATCGAAATATTTTTCAATATACGCTTTAATTGAAGGACCATAAAAATAAAACAGAGAAGCAACTAAGAAAAATCTTGCTGCTCTTCCAAGCGAAGAAATCAAGATGAAAGGAACTAAATCCATTTTAACGAAGCCGGAAGCAATAGTTGAAACTTTGTAGGGAACAGGTGAAAAAGCTGCAATTGCCAAAAAGATTTGTCCCCACTCGTCGTAAAGCCGTTCAAAGCTTGCCCATGCTTCCTGATAATGATAAAAGTCCACGATTGGTTTTCCGATTGCCTCCCACATACCAAAGCCAATGTAGTATCCAAATATTCCACCGAACACGGAACCAACCGTACACCAAAGTGCTGCCCTGTAGGATTTGCTCGGAGCAGAAACAGCTATTGCTATTAGCAATACGTCTGGCGGTATAGGGAAAAATGATGATTCAGCAAATGCGAGCAAAAAAAGTGCAGTCATTGCATATTTCTTTTCTGCAAAGCTTTCCATCCAGACCTTCATTTTATACATCCAGCTAACAAAGAAATTCATAATTTTCCATAATGTTTAAAAATAACGCAATTATATTTATACAAAAATAAGAAAATAGTTGATTTGTTGATTTGGGAATTGGGAGTGTTTTGATAATTGACTGTCGGTTTATGGTTTATGGTTTATGGTTATTAGTTATATGTCATTTGTTGTTAGTAGAAAAACTAATGACTAATAACAAATGACTAATGACCTGTAAAAACTATTTTTAAGACGGATTTTGACATACGTCAGAAAGGCAAGTAGAGATGTCATTGGCAACAAATGACTAATAATAATATTTGCTAACTTCGAAATTATTCTTTATGAAGCAAATCTTCTAACTCCTTTATTTTCGTTATTGGGTCAGGATCTCTGAATTTCGCAGACTTGCCATTCTTCGCTCCGTTTCTAATAAACCATTTCTGTTTTAATAACACGTAACTATATGTATGGCAGATTATTATCTTTATTGGATAAATATTACCCATATCTGTAAGATATTGAATATCTATATTTTCTCCTTCTCAAGCTGAGCTTGGAAATAAGGATTTTCGACAATTAAAAATTCAAAATCATGCCATAAACTTGTTGTTAGTATGACTGAAAAAAAATAAAATTAAAGATGTTACGTGTATTTATATTTAAATTTTAAAACTAAACAAATTAAAATATGAAAATAGAACTTCCTCCACAGACAATTTTACAGCCATCTCCAGTTTTAATTATTGGAACGTATGGGAAAGATGGAAAGCCAAACATTATGAATGCAGCTTGGGGTGGGATTGCTTGCAGCACTCCTCCCTGCTTTAGCGTTTCACTTCGTGAAGCAACGTTAAGTTATCACAACATTTTGCATAGTCAGGCATATACAGTCAATATCCCTTCAGAAAAATACTTCAAAGAAGCAGATTATGTCGGAATAGTTTCCGGCAAAGAATATGACAAATTCAAAGAAACTGGACTTACTGCAGAGAAAAGCAATAGAGTTAATGCACCATTTGTAAAAGAATTTCCTTATGCTCTTGAATGTAAGCTAATTCAAACAATAAATCTAGGATTGCACACAATGTTCGTTGGGGAAATTATGGGAATAGTTGCTGACAGCGATGTTTTAAGCCCAAAGCAACTGCCGGATATAGAAAAGGTTCGCCCAATTTTGTATGGTTCTTTCGGTAGTTCTTCTTATTTTGCAGTTGGCAATAAACTTGCAAAGGCATTTTCAGTAGGGAACGAATTAGTGAAGTAATAACTACAGGTATTAGGTAAAATTACATTTAGCAATAAATATAGTTCAGAAATTTAATAAACAATAAATAAAAATGTAAACAAATAACTCCCAAATTTTTTGGGAGTTATGTATTTTCGATATTTTTTTTATATTTATATATATATTAATTGCGAAATAACAAACTACGAGTTATCAGGAGTTCTGAAACTAATGACCAATGACTAATGACTTAAATACTTCTTTATCATATTTTATAAGAAAAATTCAAGATGGATTCTGGCATACGCCAGAATAACACTTTTTTTCAAACTACCTAAACTATCTAATCTATAGTCTATTTTGCTATTACCATCTTTTTTGTTTCATAATATAGTCCAGATTCAATTTTATAATAATATAGCCCATCTGGAATATCTAATTCCAAAACGTTAATATCTAATGAATAGTAACCGGGTTTTAGTATTTGTTCAACTAAATTTGCAACAAAATCTCCGTTGGTATTATACAATTTAATTGAAGTATTCGCTTCGATTCCGACAGAATAATTTATAGTTGTATTAGAGAAAGCAGGATTTGGGATATTCTGTGAAATAGAATACTCAACTCCGCTTAATTTAATTAATCTAAGATTATTAACACAAACCGGAGCTATTTTTATATCGCCCGGAACACTATCAACTTCAATACAAATAGTATGTCTTGAAATACTGCAGGGAAGTGAATTAATTTTGCCGTCATTATTGGATAAAAAGCAATACATTTTAAATTTGAATAAAATATCATTATCATTTGCAGCAAGGGCGCTATCGCCAGTCATTGCAACTTCTAAGATTCTTCTGTCAACTACTTTAGCATACTGACAAACCCAATCCTCTGTCATTGTACCTTCTTTTATTATGTCTTCGCAACCATTTTCGATGACTGGATAAACTGAATAATCATTTCTTAATGTATCTTTAAAATACACTCTTGCAGTTATTGATTTGATGTTTGACCTGACTAAATCATATTTTTCACCGGGCTTTTTGTAATATTTAAAATCCATAGTTATAGTATCACCCGGATTCGCTTCATAACCTTTTGGTATTTCTGTTATTGTTCTAATTAGCGAATCATCACAAACGTAAGCAATATTGAAACTAATGGGGTAGCCATAAGCATATCCATCTTTTACTCTATCCCAGTTTCCATAAGCATAAGCAGCCCATTTGGTATTTCCTTTGCCTTCAATTCTATGGTTTCCACTTCCTATTACTTCTGTGATATAAGAATAAGGAGTGCCGGCAATTTGTTTTATTGAGTTTTTCCAAAGAGATGTAATTTTCTTTTCGTCAAAGTAAATATTATCTTTATCTTCTTCTCTAAAAGTAAGATAGATAAAATTGTCAATATTAGTTGGTGAATAAAAGTTTTCATAAGAGCACCACCTCGGTATTGGAATAAGCGTAATCAACATTCCCTGACCGCTAAGGTAGGGATTTTGCGGTTCATCATTACTTTTGTCATCAATAATTTCAGTAATCCCCATCATACCGGGGTCATTCCACCAAGCTTTGCCATACTGTCCGACAAGCACTGGGTTGTTAGATTTATAATAAGCTGCTTCTACCTGATTTAAAATATCAAAATATTCGCCTTTTTTTAAAACTTTACTAATTTGTAGAAGGCCGTTTCCATCTTTTTTCATCTTATAAATAAAAGTCGAGTCTTTGCTGGCAACGAAACGAATTAAATCGCCATAATCATTTTCAACTCCACTTAAACCACGCTGTCTGTCCAAATATTTTATTGGAACAGAAATATATTCTTTACCAAGCATTTCAAAAGGAAGCATTTGTTCAATCAGCATATTTCGGGCAAAGTTTGCATAATGCTCTTGATATGTTGATTTGTAGCCAGTAAAATATTCCGGAAATGCTCCTTTAGTATGTCCGGAAAAAACTGCTATTGGTTTGTTTGAACTAATAGATGTTCCTGTAATATCACTATCCCAGTTTTGAACTAAAAAATTATCGTTTCTTCCTAAAATCAGAAAAGTCTGCCCTTTCATAAGTGTTATTTGTTTGGTAACGTCAGCATTGACTTTTGCTGTCGGCTTTGTTGGGGTATATTTGACTAAAGTACTATCTTCTGTTGCTACAATCAGGATTTGAGCCGGTTTTAACTCGTCAGTTTTATCCTGGTATAGATTTAAAGTAACATATTCCAATCCCAAACCTTCAACAGGAATAACGCGGAAAGTCTCACCAGTCCATTTGTAACTATAGTAAACAACAACGGAAATAGGGTCTAATGCAGAAATATAAATACCATTATTTGTGATTACTTCAGATTCACGGCACATAAACTCATCACTAATAGCGACCTGAGTAACCTGATTGGCTTTAATATCGTAACTTTTTTCAGTATTATTAGCAAATTTGAGTGTTGCTTTCGTATTAACTTTTGAAGAAAGCCATAATTCAATTGGATAATTACCCCGAATTTCTTCATATTGCAGCATTTTTGCATAAGGTAGTGCAAACCAGTATTTTTTTCCGTTTGTAATTTCCTGTGCTTTTAAAAGCATTAGAAAACAATTAGAAAAAAATATGTAGAGCAATAAAAAAATAAAAATTCTTGAATAATTCCGCATCGCTTTTTCCTTTTAATAATTTATTTTATTCAATTTAATGATTTTTCTTCAATTTTAAAACTGATTATTAATTTTATTAATCAATATATCAATAATATAACAATAACAATAATTTTGTTTCAAAAATAATTGAGAAAAAATGAGGAGGTTCTATGCTAACACTAAGAATAAGGAATTTTGATAAACAGATATTCCATATCTGGTAGATATGGAATATCTATTTTTTCTTCTTCCCAAATTTAACGTGGGAAGAAGAAGTAAACTCAAATCTACTCTACTTTAATCAGTTTCGTTGCTGTTCTTTGATTATTCGCATTGGTTATTACGAAATATATTCCTTTAGGCAAACTTGAAATATCAATAGAATGAGAATACTCACCTGCTTCTGAAAAACAATTTATTGCTGGTAACGCAGAATTGCCCAATATATCGAAAGTTTCGATTTTGAAAGATTGTGGATAATCCAAATTAATTTTATATTCAAATTTGCTTGATGCAGGATTTGGAAAAACCTGATAAGAGTTTATTTGTTCTAATTCTTCATTTACACTAGAAAATCCATCTTCATCATATTTAAAAACAAGACCTTCAATTGTGCATATTATAAATTTTCTTGGTGTAAGAAATGCTAAATAATTTACAATACTACATATATCATCTAAAATAAAAGATGAATCCTGTATCCATGTTTCTCCGCCATCGGTTGTATAAACTAAAACATAGCTTCTACTTGGGCACATTCCTTTTAATGAATCTGCAAATTGGATGTCTAACAATACTTCAGGGCGAGAAAAGCGTTTATCTAACTTTTTTTGCCATGTTTTTCCACCATCAATAGTTTTTAAGATTGTATTCTCTCCAACCTGTGGGTATAATGAATCTGGTCGAAATATAGTAATCCATCCGACTTCCTCGTTGAAAAAAAAGTAATTTCTTGGGCTTTCACTTTTTTTAGGTTTAAGAATCAGAGAACTGCTCCATGTTTTTCCTTTATCATCTGAACGGCAAAAATAGAAAAACATTGAATCTACATTATAAGATATGCAAGTTATAATAGAATCTGACATTATTTTTGGGTCAATTTTAACATCAAAATTTGGCTGGTTTTCAAGAACAGACCAAGTTGAACCATAGTCGGTTGACTGAATTAAAACAGTAGCATCTTGTTTAGTTAAGTAAGCATGGGCAATTCCAAATCCATTTTTATTAAAATCCATTCCTAATAAAACACAATTTAAATTAGTTGTAAGTGTATCCCAAGTTATGCCTCCATCTAATGTCCTTTGTATATCATCTTTTCTGCATGATATAATTATAAATTCTGGAGAAGGAAAAGAATAACAAAGTAAATTACCATAATTATTTAAAATTCCATTATCTAGAACTAAACGCCAGTTCAAACCACCATCTGTTGTTTTAAATATAAAAGCACCTTTACCTGTACTGCAAAATAGAACACAATTTAATGAATCGCAATATTTTATTATTGGTCTATCAATAAATTTCTTTAATGTATCAATATCTTTTAATGTATCTGGGTCAAAATACTCTCTTGTATTAAAAACCTGTTTCCAGTTTTCTTTTTTCCAATTACCAAATTCCTGTGAGTTTAAAAGAGCAGAAAAGCATAAAAAAAACAAAATAAACAGAAATATTTTTTTCATTGTTGTTCCCTTAAATTAATTTATATCTGTAGTTTACAGGCATGCCTGTAAACTACATTTCAAAAAAATTATTAATATTTTAAAAGCAATTTATATGTTTTTAACAAAATGTTATTTTCATATATATTAATCAAATAAAAACCAGAAGAACATCTTGATAAATCAATAGTTTTTTGAATTGTACCATTTACTTCATTCAAGTTAAGACTTTTAACTAATTGACCATTTAAATCCACTATATTTACAGACAAATATTTAGGTTCTTTTGTAGTAATATCTAATAGCAATAAACCATCATTTCCTAACATATAACTACTTTGAATCTGTTCGTCGTTGTCATAGCTATTAATTCCTTTTCGTGTTACTTCACCAGTAGTAAAATTTAATGCATCACAATATGGCAGGCAACCACTTGTAGAATCCACTAAACCTTCAAGCTCTGGAGGAGTATCTGGCATTTCGCTTTCTTCACATTCATTAGGTGAAATAATTCCTCCTAAAGGACAAATACTTGCTGTACCATCGGATAATCTGCAAACTCTATACTGCTGTGCGCAGCAGTCTGTCCCATTGCAAGGCATTAATACTTCGTAGGGATAAGGATATGGAGTGCAAAAGCCATGGCAGTAAAATGTAACCCAACAACTGGCTATTGAAAAAAGCCAGTAATCATTACACTCGTTAAGTTCATTTGGCTCAAATCCCATTTCATTAAGATTAGTAATCTGTTGAAAACTTTCCTGAATAAGAAAAGCTGGCGGAAAAGAAGAACAGCCACTTCCGTAGCTTTCGATTTTTAAAATTTGAACTTCTTTAAATGGTGCACAATCTCTAACTACATAAAAGACTATAACCAGACAATCAGGTGAAATATTGTAGGTCAACATCCTTAAACTAGACCAGGGAAGTTTGCAATCGCTCATATCAGGATCGCAAGGTGGAGGGATAGTTTGCGAACTTGCATAATTTGCAAACAAAGCAAAAGAAAGAAGAATTACTATTAATAACTTTTTCATAATAAAAACCTCATATTGTTAATAAAAATAAATTAAAAATCCCATTCAATCTATATTTGAATGAAAGTATATTTCAAATGTTATTAAGCTATAGATTTTCTGCCGTTTTTAAAAATTTATTATGTAAAATAATCTGTTATTATATTAAGAAATTTTTTTGAAAAATGCAAGAGAAAAAAAATAAAATAATTAATTTTTTTCACTCATACATGTAGCATTTTATTAACTTGATTTTTATCTTTCGTAAAATATTTAACTTTGAGTAAGTTTTATACTTTTTAAAATTTTACTATCAGCAAACTGATCGCTATAATAAACAAAAAAGCCATACTAACAACAAGTTGCTCGTATGGCTTTCTTATTTTCGGTTTTTAGCTATCAGCTGTCAGCTATCAGCCATTAGTTTTTACAAATAACCCAATAACCAATAACCCAATTAACAATTAACAATTAATAATTAATTTACAGCAATCTCTCTTTTTCTTCATCAATTATTTCCGGAATTTGGAAATCTAAAGTAGCATTGATGTTTTCTGCACCATTTTCAACTCCGTTTTCATCTGGAATCTCATCTTCTTCGTGAGCAACAATAGTAATATCGGCAATTCTATCTTCGGGGTCTAACCTGATTAAGCGAACTCCCTGAGTATTTCTTCCAATCGTTCTGATGTTTTGGACGTGCTGGCGAATAAGAATACCGTTAGCAGTTATAACGACCAAATCTTCAGTATCAAGGGCAGTAAGCATTCCAACGACTTTACCGGTTTTTTCAGTAACATTCATTGAAATAACGCCTTTGCTACCTCGATGCGTCAATCTGAAATCCTCATATTTAGTGCGTTTTCCATAACCCATTTCGCCAACAACAAGAACTTGCGAATCTGAGCGTTTAATAACAACCATAGAAATAACTTCGTCATCTTTACTCAAATTAATTCCTCTAACACCTGTTGCAGTGCGTCCCATCGCCCTAACATTGCTTTCTCTAAACCGGCAGGCAATACCATTGTGGGTTCCGAGGATAATATCGCAAGTGCCGTCTGTGATTCTTGCAGAAA
>DAIOVK010000056.1:0-11189 GCA_036759045.1 Kapaibacterium sp. (SeqCode)
GGTAATCAGTGAATCCGATGTTGACCCGGGCAATTTTATTTTGACATGGAATGCCGTGCCAACTGCAACTGAATATAGTGTATATCGTTCTGTAGTGGAAATTGGGCAGTCATCGGCAGATTTTTCTTTGCTCGGAAAAACAGCGGAAACTACTTTTCCAGTAAGTTTGGAAGCTGGTAAAAGGAATTATTTCAGAGTTAATACCAAAAATATGTCGCAGTATGCAACGCCCAGCCAAGCTATTTGGGTGGAGCCGTAATTTTTAATTATTAATTTAATTGTTAATTGTTAATTGTTAATTGTTAGTTTCTGGGGACTGGGGGCTTGGAATCGGGAATTAGGAATTAGGAATTAGGAATGAAATATTTTTAACTAACAACCGAAAACCGATAACTAATGACCAAAATGATTTGCTGACAGCTGAAAGCCGAAAACCAGAAACCAGAAACCATAAACTAATAACTAATGACCAAAATGATTTGCCGACTGCTGAAAGCCGATAGCTGAAAACTATAAACCATAAACTAATAACTAATGACCAAAATGATTTGCCGACTGCTGAAAGCTATAAACCATTAACAATTAACAATTAATATAACGCTATTATCTTATTATTTCTTATATTTGCAGAAAATTGGAGTAAATAATGATTCAAACAAATATAAATTATAAAAATCAAGATATTCAAATGCAAATTTGGAATTCAGTATCTAAATTAGATTATGACCAACAATTAAAATTATTGGACTTTATTAATTCCTTGTTTTTAAATGTGAAAAATAAACATAATAATTTGCTGAAATATTCCGGTTGTATAGAAAAAGATGAATTAGATTTGTTCAAAGCATCAATTAAAGATTGCGAAAAGATTGATTATAATGAATGGTAATTATTTATTAGATACTAATGTTGTTATTTCTCTTTTTGATAAAGATAATAGCACTATTGAAAATATTAAAAATGCAAACAAAATATTTATCCCATCGGTTGTTATCGGCGAATTGTATTATGGTGCTTTTAATTCTTTTAAAAAAGAAGAAAATATCAATAAAATCAATCAGTTTTGTATTGATGCAAATATTATCAATTGTGACTCATTGACTGCTCTTTTTTATGGCAGAATTAAGAAAGAATTAAAAGATAAAGGTAATCCAATACCTGAAAATGATATTTGGATAGCAGCTTTGGCTCAACAGCATAATTTACAACTTGTAAGTCGTGATAAGCATTTTGAAAAAATCAATAATATTATTATCAGTAAATGGTAAATTTTTTAAACCATTAACAATTAATCATCTTCATTCCCCTCTTGAGAAAGGCAGGTGTGTGTTAATCAGTAACTGGGAATTGGGATAGAACAAGCAAATGACTGAAAACTATAAACCATGTGGAGGAAGATAATCCACTGAAAACATGGAATCATTGGAATCAGTGAAAAAATCAGTGTGTTCCGTGGAGGAAGATAATCCACTGAAAACACAGAGTCAGTGTTGTCAGTGAAAAAATTCAGTTTGTTCTGTGGAAGAAGAATTATCCACTGAGTACACAGATGAGGAAGATAATCCACAGAAAACACGGAAATAAACAGAATTATGAAAACAGAGTATTTATTCGAACAAGAATGTTATAAAATAATCGGTGCTTGCTATGAAGTTCATAATTTCCTTGGGCATGGTTTCCTTGAAGCTGTCTATCAGGAAGCATTATCAATAGAATTTTTAAAAACTCATATACCTTATGAATCTCAGAAGAAACTTGATATATGGTTTAAAGATATGAAGCTTGAAAAGTGTTATTATGCAGTTTTTTTGCTACGAAAAAATAATAGTTGAACTGAAAGCTGTTGAAGTTATAATTCCAGAGCATATTTCACAGGTTTTAAACTATTTAAAAGCGACAAGACTTAATCTTGGCTTATTAATAAATTTCGGCACACCTAAACTTCAGATAAAAAGAGTAATATTATAACAATCAGTGGAATCAGTGAAAAAATCAGTGGAATCAGTGGAGGAAGATAATCCACTGAGTACACAGATAAAGAACACTGAAAACACTGGAAAATTTTAAAATAATTTTTATTATGCTAAACAAAACTGATATATTAAAAATTAAAGATTTAATATTAGAAATAATAGATAGTACAGAAAATATATTACTATTTGGAAGTTATGCCCGTGGAAATGCAGTTGAAGAAAGCGATATAGATATTGCAGTTTTAGTAAATCATTCATTTGAACCAAAGTGGAAATTAGAAAAATTATTATCATTACGAAAAAAATTAGCTCTTTTAAGTTTCAATGCTGATATTATTCTAAAAGAAAAAAGCACCTTTCTGAATGAAATAAATCTACCAACCTTATCAAGAGTTATAAATCAGGAAGGTAAATATTTATGGTCGAAAGTATAAAGGATATTATTAGAAAATTGTAAAAACTTTGACAAATCATTTATTGATTTAGATGGAATTGAAATATTATCTGAATATGCAGTTGAACTTCGTTATCCTGATGATTTTTTTACTCCTTCTCTTGATGAAGCAGAAGAATCTATCAATTTGGCTTTCAAAGTGAAAAGTTTTGTAATAAGCAAATTAAATGAATGGTAATTATTTGTATCGGCAAGAATACTTAAACCGAATACAAAAGATGAGGTCGGGAATCGGGAGCTGGGGCTGAAATTGAAATGATTAGTGATAAATGATAAATGACTTTTAACAGAAAACCATATAAAGTCTTATATCAAATTGGAATCAACAAATAGTAGAGTATATATCCTTGTTTGTGCTTATTAGTAAATAAAAAATGGGCTTCATATAATTATGCTCTGAAAACTTTCGAGGTAACAAATGAGAAATATTTAGCAAAAATAATTTGACTGATATTTGACTAAAATAGTGTTAAAATAAGTTAAGTTTTAAAACGATTTATTTAATAGCAAAAAAGCCGATGAATTAAATTCCATCGGCTTTTCTTTTGCTCCTGAGCACAGACTTGAACTGTGGACCCCCTGATTAACAGTCAGGTGCTCTAACCAACTGAGCTACTCAGGAATGATTAGAATACAAAATTAAGGAATTTTCTTGTTATGTGCAAGAAAAATTTTCAAAATATTTCATATTTTTTAATTTTCTTCATACTGAAAACGGTGAAAACATCTTGATTTGTCTAATTTTAAATAATTTTTCGAGATATAAGCATAAAATTTCTCAAATTGTTTTTTATTTGAGTTAAACCAGGATTTAAACTCATCTTTTAAAACCGATTGAAAAAGCCAGTAATTATAACATTCAAACATGTTGTTATCAATCAAATTCTTGTGAAAATCAATAACAACATTTTGAAAAACAGTGTCTAATCCTTTTTCAAACCAAATTAACACAAAATCTTTTCGAATATTATATAAATCTTTTATTGTCAATGTCTTTTGTGTTGAATCAATGTTTTTTAAGAATGCTTTTTGATAAACTTTCTGGAAAGCAATTTGAAAAGGAAGAAATTCAAAATCGATATCACTTTCAGTTATCAGTTTTATACCAGTAAATTCAATTTCTCCATAAGGTCGATTTTCCTGTAATAAAGCGCCAGTATAGGTTTCATTAAGGTTTTCAGAAATTTCTATATTCTTTTTTACATCAGTTGACAAGTTTAAGAAGATTTCACCATAATGAATAGCCCAAACTCTTTCTGGCGTTCTTGCATAATATAGTGCTAATCCATAATAATTATTATGATAAGCAGGGTCATTTTTTATTCCTTTTTCCCAATAACTCATCGCAATTCTATTATTGTCTCTATCGCTTTCAGTTAATCCTCTTTCGAAATAAAGCCGACCGGAATCAGGGAATTTTTCTAAGCCAGCATCATAAATACTAATTGCTTCTTCTTTTCTTTCCAAAAAATCGTAACTATTTCCAAGCAGTTGATAAATCAATTCGTTAGATTCTTTTCTTTTTATGAGCGTTTCTAAAATTTCAACTACGCTTTCGTAATCTTCACGCTTATAGTAAGCAAGCGCTCTTTCGTAAGGATATGCAATGTTTTCCGGGTCAAGCTTCTCGGCTTCCAAGAATTTTTTTATTGCTTCAACGTATTCACCTTTATCAGTTAATTCAATTCCTTCCAAAGCAATTTTATGTGCTTTTTCTTTCGGCGTTTCAGATATTAAACGGTTATTGAATGGAAAAAGTGAAAGAAAAATGATGATAAGTGAAATTTTAATTAGTTTCATAATGAATTTTTCTATAATTTGAATTACTTAATTTTTACAAAAATAATGAAAAAAATGAATAGAAGAAATCTTTTAAAAATAACTGCTTGCTCAATGTTACTTTCCGGATTGTCGCATAATTTTAGTTTTTCAAAGAGCAGTGAAAAGATAAAACCGAAGAAATTAGAACCCGGTGATAAGGTAGGTCTAATTTGTCCTGCTACTGCAGTAACTGACCCAAACGATTTAGCCAAAGCAATGGAAATAATAAAATACTATGGATTGCAGGCAGTTATAGGTGATTCTGTAAAATCCGGCTCCGGATATAAAAGCAGAACGGTAAAAGAAAGAGTTGATGATTTGCATAAAATGTTTGCTGACAAAAGTGTAAAAGCTGTTTTTTGTATCCGGGGCGGCTATGGTTCTGCTCAAATCCTTGATTCTATTGATTACGAATTAATTAGAAATAATCCAAAAATATTTTGTGGATACAGCGATATTACGGCAATGCTAATTGCTATACAAAAACTGACCGGACTTGTTACTTTCCATGGTCCGATGATGCTTTCCGCTTTTACTACTTTTACTGCAAAGTATTTCGAGGCAATATTCATTAATAACCAGGCACCAGTTGAAATGACTAACCCAATTCATTCATCTGGCATAAGAAATCCTTATCCAACCCGAACTATAGTGTCTGGGAAAGCAAGCGGCGAATTAGTCGGTGGCAATCTTACTACAATTTCAACTACTCTCGGTACTCCTTTTGAGATTGATACAAAAGGAAAAATTCTATTTTTAGAAGATGTTGGAGAGGAGCCATATAGAATAGACAGAATGTTAACTCAGCTTCGTCTTGCCGGCAAATTTAAAGAAGCTAAAGGAATTTTGTTTGGTGATTGTGTTGATTGTGGTTTCAGACAATTCGAATCATCAAGGTCATGGGATTATACGCTTGGTGAAATTCTTGATAATTACTTTTCAAATATGAAAATTCCGGTTTTTTCCGGATTGCTTGTTGGACATAGCTCTGACCAAATTACCCTACCTCTCGGTGCTGAAGTAGAACTTGACGCTGAAAATTGCAAATTGACATTATTAGAAAATGCATTGATTTAAATAATATATTGTAAAGTCATAATTTCAACTTAGTTGATTGAATGTCCTTTCTATCTTTCGTAAAGTTTCTCAGACTATACAAAAGTTTATTAGCCAGAAGTCCTACTCAACTCGAATATGTAGGACATCTTTGTTACCACTTTCTTAATTTCCAAGTTTAACTTGAGATGGAGAGGATTTTTTTCCACTATCGAAAGATAGTGGCTATCTAATACCATACTATTTTTTCTCCTTTCCAAGTTGAATTTGTGAAGGAGGATTTTTGACTATTTGTATACTTAGCCATACGAACAACTTGTTGTTCGTATGGCTGTAGTGAGTATTTATAAGAATGTATTAGCCCTGTGTGAAAATGGGCATCATTCAATTTCGCTGAAACCAGATTTCCGATTCTTAAGAAATGACTTATCATTGATTATAGAAGGGGCTTATTATTAAAATCCTCTTTATATAAATTTTAAATAGATTATGATATTATTTGGAATTTACTTTTCAATTCAATAATTACTCCATTTTTATTCATATTATTTTTCTTTTTTATATAAATTTCTTACATTTGTATTATGTTATAAAATGATAATATGAGTATTAAAGTAATAATCATAATATTAATATATTTTTCAACTTCATAAAGGAGTAAAAATGAAATCAAAATATTTTACCAATAATTGTATTTATAGCTGTTTTTTTATTTTTGTATTAGCTTTATTCATAATTAGCTGTGAAAGTGACTCATCAACAAATAATGATGAAAGTCAAAATCAAAAATTAATAAATCAGATGAAAGAAGTTACTGATTCTATTGTAAAAAACACAGATATTCCGGGTATTGTTGCATTGGTTGTTGACCACAAAAGAGGTATTGATTGGCTATATGAAAGCGGTTATAGCGACTTAGAACAGAAAATTCCAATGGATAAAGATTATACTTTTAGAATTGCAAGCAATACAAAGACTATGACGGTTACTGTACTTCTGCAATTAGTAGCTGAAGGTAAACTTTCTCTTAACGATACATTAAGCAAATGGTATCCGGAATTTAAAAGTTCTGAAAAAATTACTATTGCAATGCTTTGTAATATGACAAGCGGCTATTTCAATTATACTAATGATGAAGAATTTAAAAATATTGAAGAAGAGCAACCTGATAAAATTTGGAAACCTATGGAATTGATTGATTTAGGTCTATCACACGATTTGGTATTCGAACCAGGTAAAGGATTACATTATTCTAATACAAATCTAATTATTTTAGGTCTTCTTATTGAAAAGATAACAGGCAATTCTTTACAAACTGAAATACAAAATAGAATTATTACACCATTAAAATTAACAAATACAAATTTTTTAACTTCAGGAATTGAATTACCGGGCGTTCACGGCAAAGGATATTATACTAACGAGTCAGTAAAAAATAAGGAAGTAACTGAGTATGCTGATGTATCAAAAGCTTGGGCAGCCGGTTCAGCTTATTCAACTCCAAGAGAACTTCAAAAATACATTGAAGCCGTAGTTAATGGTGAATTGCTAACTGATTCAATACAACAAATCAGATTAAACGATTATTTATACGTAAATGATGAAATTATGTCTTATGGACTGGGAATTATGAAATTAGGTTCATTTTACGGACATAATGGAGAAATAACTGGTTTCACTTCTACTATGTTTCACAGTAAAAAATATAATTGCACTATTATCATTTATTTCAATACTGAAAGTATAACGTCAAGCCCTGATTACTTATTAAACAGATTCTTCAGTATTTTATTTAATAATGATATTTAAAATTTTTATACATTCGATTAAAGTAGGGAAAACCTCTTCCCTACTTTGATTTTATTAATAAGTTTATCTTGCTGAAAGAAGATTGAAATTTAAAAATTAGAATACTTTTACTTAGATATTTCTTTATGCAATTTTATATAATGGTTTATTATCATATAAAGTGAATGAGGCAACATAAAATATGTCATTCCAGAAAGTGGAACCATATAGCAACCAATAAAAACCAAAAAGCAGCAAAGCTTTCAAATCCCATATCAATATTAAAAAAGTAGAATTTTGAAAAATTTGAAAACTGCTTGCTGTATAGCACCGGCAGGAATGTGCAAAATATATGGAAACAACCAATCAATAGAATGATTATTCCATTAGTGATTTTAAATTTTGATTTCTTTTTGTGGCTGAAATATTATTTTATAAAATTGGGTTGGCATAAGTATTCTATCTATTTTTAAATATTCTAAACTTATTCTATTATTCAACATTAAGAACAAACAGATTTTATATTGACCAAAATATATTTGAATGAATTATAATTGCTTTAATTATAATAATTGCTAAGCTTTGTACTTTGTAACTAAAATAGAATTTATTTCTTCAACATAACCTAACACAGGTTTTTTAATTATAACAGTTTCTCTAAAATCATAGTATAAATTAATTATTTTACTTTCAGCAGCTTTATCAAGTTTTGATAGATCCAGCATTAATGCATTATTTAAGTCATTTGGCTCAAATTTTCTTAAACCATCTCCATATTCACGCCTGTTATCATTAAATATTTTCTTTGCAACATCAGTTAATAAATAAGCAAATAACAAATCAATGTTAAAACTATTAAAGAGTTTAGCATTATGATATATGCAATGAAATGTAGTTAAATTTAAAACATTTGCTTCATTTCGAATAAATTTTAAGCCATTACGATTAAAAACCCCAACCCAAATTGGAGATGGTTCTCTGTTTTCTAAAGAAAACCAAGGTGACCTTTTTGAAGTTAAATATTTTTTATTAATTTCTTTTTTTTCTCCAATTTCAATATATTTTTTAATATTATTATCAGTTTGACATTTTCGAGCATCTAAAAGAAAAATATTAGCATCTGCATTTTTTAACACATCAAGGTCTTCATTAAAAAAAAATGATAATTTTATATCTTTAGATCTTGTAATACATGGTAATAAACATTCATTTGGGATATTATATTTTTTTGCTTTACTTTTATTAAAAACGAAATATTCATTAGAACCTGTAGCTATACCTCGGACTACTTTTGCTACACTACTAAAAGGTATTAAATCTATAAAATTTATACTTTCCTGTTTTTTATAATAAGCTCTCCATTTTATTTTTGAATCTAATTGAGTCGTTTCAAATTCGACAATTGGTACATCAGGATATTGTTCTAATTGAGAAAGAGTTTTAATATTTGAAAAACTTACTTTTGATGATTTAAAATTTTTTTCAAGTAAAATAATAGCACTTGTAGTTAATGCATCATCAAAAATATTCTTTTTAGAATCAAATATTATTATATGTCTTAATGATTTAGATTTAATCAAATAATCTTTAACAATTTTTCCGTAATCTGAATTTAAAAATTCAGAAGGAACTATGAATGCAGCACGTCCATCTTCATTAAGTTGATAAATTGATTTTAATAAAAAAAGAGAGTAAATATTTGTAAATCCACTTAAATTTATTTTTAAAATTTCATTAATTTCTTTCAAAGATTTTTTGTTTTCGTAATCATGAAATTTAAAATATGGAGGATTACAAATAACAGTATCGTATTTTTGATTCCAATCATTAAAAAGATAATCTTCTAAAAAGAAATTAATATTTCTTTGATTATTAAAGTTATTCTTTGCTATATTCAATATCTTTTCATCAACATCAAAAGCAGTTATAGTAATATTTCTTTTTCTTTTTAATATAAGTCTTGAAAAAATACCTAATCCAAAAGCTGGTTCAAGCATTGAATGAAAATTTGGGGTATCCAAAATCCAATTGACCATTGTTTTAGCAATTGGTTCTGGTGTAAAGAATTGAGCAAATTTTTTTCTATGGCTTAAACTTGTTTGTTTTTTATATTCTGCTTCAAAAATCATATTAATAATCTTCTAATTCTAATAATAGTTGTAAATTTTCAATATCAAGGTAAGCAATTCCACCGTTAAAAGTTACATAGAACAATAACCTGCCACGTCCCATTTCCCTTCTAACGCTGCTATGCTCAGGTTCTTCTACTCTATAAGCAACTTGAAAAGTTTTTCGAGTGTTAATTTTTATTGTAGTTTTATTTTGGTTTTTTATATCTTTACTTATCTCATAATACTCTCCCTCTTTATCAGTTTCTGTAATTAATGATAATATGTTTTTAAAAGATATGCCATAAGATTTATCAAAAAAAACTTGAAAATAATAATGCGGAACATTAAAAGTTTCAGTCCATTTGTAAACAACTTTCAAATCTTCGATTTTGGGAGTAATACTTAAATAATCACGTTTCTGTACAATTGTAATATTTTCTTTTAACTCTTTAAACAATTCAGTAAGTTCTTGCAATCTATCAGTTGAATTCCAACTTGGTCTCCTATAACTTATAGCATTAATTGTTTCATTATTTATTCCTTTTAAAATTTCAATAAAATACTGCTTTGATGGATGTTCTAATAAGTCAGAATAATTATTTAAAATATTATCTCGAATTTCAAGTGCTTGCTTTAGATGCTTATTAGTTCTATATTGCATTTCTTTTTCATATTTGTCAATTAAAAATGCACTGGAGCGAATTTCTAAACCGGCAACTGACTTTTTTACATATTCTTCTGTTTTGTTACAGCTAATTTTACTAATATCATATCCTAATTCTTGATTAAAATGCTTCTTAGAAAATATCAATAAATCTGGCCTTTTCCCAATTGTATCTAATTCGTCTTGAAATTCATTATAAAATTGTTCAAATCCTTCTTCACCAGCAATTAAATCATCAGACTTACCATATCTGACTGCAACATAATTCTTTGAAGTTTTATTAATTGCTCTGAATATTAAATCTTCTGCCCAATCCCCTTGTTCTTTATTTGTAATAAAATTTGAAGATGCTTGAGTCGGTGGAGATGTTCTATTTCTTGGCACTGAAAAATCAACAATTGTTGTTGGAATTTTTCTCGTTAATACTTTTATATCATCAAAATAGTTCATTTTATTCATTCTTGAGTTTCATTGTTATGTTACTATATTGACAAATATTGTTATATTTTTATTATGAATCATATATAATTAAGTTTAATTCATAATAATTTACAAATTTAAATAATAAAATATTTGAAAAAATGATAATTATTAAATTATATACGTTTTTTGAATTATTCAAATAAAAAGTGAATACCAAAACCAAACAGGGATGCTCCCTCTACGAAAACATCCCTGTATAACAACTACAAACAATTTTACAAATTTAGCAATTCAAATAGTTTTTAAGAAGTTCGCATACTTCTTGCTTTTTTTCTAATGAAATATGAGTTAATATTGTTTTAATATTCTTCTTATATATTGTAAAAATATAATTCATTTTAATAACACTATTAAATGCCACTCCATCTTCCTTTGTTAAAACAATACCCTCCATATCAATATTGCGAGTTATACCTGATATTACAACATTATTATATTTTTCAAAAAGAACTAAAGCAGGTCGAAGCTTTGTTTCTGATGTATCAGTAAATGGAACTTCAACCAAAATAACATCTCCAAACTTATAATTTTGCCCACTCTTCGTCATCTTTATTGTCCCATAGTTCTTGCATTTTTTCAGATTGCAAACCGTTCATATCTTGGAAAAAAATACGTTCTGATAATAAACTATCAAGAAACTCATTGATATTCTCATTCTTATTTTTAATGCTTTGCAATTGAAAATAAGTACTTTCTTTTATTGGAATATATACAATGTTTTCATTCATTTTTTTCTCAAAATAAATTTAGTTATAACTTATTAATTAATATTTTTTTTGTTATGTGTTATCAATGACTTTTGAGATTCCTCACTTCGTTTCGGAATGACAATTTTTATA
>DAIOVK010000057.1:0-11181 GCA_036759045.1 Kapaibacterium sp. (SeqCode)
GCCGTTAAACAAAAATTCGTAAGAAAGCCCTGTAAGATAAGTTGCAAAACCTTCATTGAGCCAAGCATCACGAAAATCTAAGCATGTAACAAAATCGCCAAACCACTGGTGAGCAAGTTCGTGAGCTGCAGTTAAAGCAATTGTATCCTTGTTGCTATAATATGATTTTGCTAAAGATGTTGGGAATGAAATCATTGTTTGATGCTCCATAGCACCCAGAGAAGTTAAAACATAACCTACTTTTTCAAACGGGTACTCGCCAAATCTTGAGCCAAACGCTTCAAGCATTGCCGGAACTTTCTTGAAAGCAAATTTGCAAGCAGTGGTATCATTTGCTCTTGAATAAACGACAATGGGAATATCAGAGCCACTTATCTCTATTGGAATGTAATTATCAACAGCAAAAGTATATAAATATGTTGCACATTGAATATTATGAACCCAGTTAAAGATTTTATTATCTCCATCGTTTTCAATAGAAATCAATTCACCAATTGAAGCAACGGTATGCTCTGGCTTTACAATAAATTTTCCACTGAAAGTTGCTTTGTCAGAAGGATGGTCATAGCAAGGCATCCAATGCTCAGTAGTGGAAACATAATTGTTTTGAAAACCAACTCCCAGAGCATATAAAGAGGTAGAAGTTTTATGAACTCCTCCCCAGTACCCGCTGCCAAGCTCATCGGTTGCTGTCCCACTATAATAAATTGTTATTAAAATTAAATCCTTGCCAAATCCCACTGGCGGAGTTATTTCATAATGGTAAATTTCTGATGTTTCATCTTCTATTGCTACTGGTGTAACTCTTTCGTTTTCATAAATAGCAGAATCAACAACCAAATCGCGAAGATGAAAAAAGAACTTGCAGGAGTCTGGATTTCCATTCCAATTTAATAAAATTTTGCAAATTCCATTCATCTCTGTAAGAGGGGCTTTTGTCAAATCAAGAGTTAAGTCATAATGAATTATATCAAATGGCTGCTGAATAAATTCAGTTGGCGAAGAAATTCTTTGGTTTTCTGATGAAAAAGATAAACCAAAAGAAAACAATAATATCAAGAAAATAGTCAGATATTTCATAATTATTCACTTTTATAATAACTTATAAAACTTTTTCAATAGTTAAATTACTAAAAAAAAAATAAAATTCAAAATAAGTAATGGAAAAAAATAATAAAATAGAACTCACTTACTTTCGTTAATATAAAGAATTTTTTAACAAAATAGGAGACAAAATGAAAATTGCCTTAAATAACATAGTCAGAACATTTTTCGTTCTAACATTAGTTCTCAGTTTTTCTGCATTTATCGCACAGGCAGAAGTAGTAAAAATCAAGACCAACGCACATTGCGACGCTTGCAAAAAAGCAATTGAAGGTGGATTAAAAAAAGTTGATGGCATTCAAAAAGTAAATGTTACTTTAAAAGATAAAGTTGCCGCTGTCGAATTTGATGCCAAAAAAATTAATACAAATAAAATCCGCGAAGAAATTGCAAAGATTGGTTATGAAGCAGATGGTATAAAGCCAGCAAAAAATTCTGAATGTAAAGACAATAATGACCCAAAATGCAAAGGAAAATGTAAAGCAGGCGAAGGTTGCAATGATAAAAAAACAGATGCTTCAAAAGTAAATACACCAAAAATTGAAAAAGCACCTACTACTAAAACTGTAGCCCCTAAAACCGAAACTAATAAAACCAAATAAATTCATTTTAGTAGGAGATAAGTGATTTAGTCCTTATCTCCTGCTTTTTTTCACCCTTTCTACTAATAATCCAATTTTGATTTTCTTTCTGAATCCCACGATAGAGGAAGACCTTTATTATAATTGAGTTGACATCTGTTTACCCTGTCATTCCTCACTTCGTTACCAATGACATCGTTTCTCAGTCATACTAAAAAGTAGATAGTATGACTTATCTCTTGTCATGCTATCAACTTGTTGATAGTATGACTAAAAAAACGCTGTTTCTGAATCTCATGCTCTGTGGTATCAATGACTTGTGAGATTCCTCACTTCGTATCGGAATGACAGTGTTAAGTTAAGTCATCTCCATTTAAATAATGCACTTGCTTTATCCGGGGGTTCGGAATGACAAATAAACATATTTTATCATTAATAGCAACTTGGTATTACATTGCAAAAATTCATTTGAAAAGGAAAGCAAATAACGTAATTTAGTAATAAAAATATTTGAGTATTCTAATTTAATGTTAATTGAAATAAATAAAAATGAAAATATTAGGAATAATACCTGCAAGATATGCTTCTACTCGTCTTCCGGGAAAACCGTTAGCATTAATAAAAGATAAACCAATGCTTCAATGGGTTTGGGAAGCAGCAAAAAATTCAAAATTAATTAATCGTGTCGTAATAGCAACTGATAGCGAAGAAATATGTAACTTCTGCAAAACAATCGGAGCTGAAGCATTTCTGTCTCCATCTGACTTGCCGAGTGGAACTGACCGGCTCATTTATACTACCAAACATTTTAATCTTAATTATGATATTATACTCAACATACAGGGTGATGAACCGCTTTTAACAAGCAATGCAATTGATAAACTGATAAATGAATTTGTTCAAAGTAAAGCTGATGTAGGGACTTTAATCAAAAAAATCACTAATAAAGAAGAATTATTTAATCCTTCAGTTGTTAAGGTTGTCGTTGATACAAATAATAATGCTCTTTATTTTTCAAGAAGTGTAATACCTCATTTAAGAGATATTTCTCTGGAAGATTATTTGGAGAAATTCACTTTTTGGAAGCATATTGGAATTTATGCTTATACAAAGAAGAGTTTGGAAGATTTTAGCAAACTTCCCGAAAGTACTTTGGAAAAAGCTGAGAAATTGGAACAACTTAGATTAATGCAGGCAGGAGCAAAGTATAAATGTGTGGAGGTAGATATTGATTTGATGAGTATTGATACCCGTGAAGATTTAGTTAAGATAAATGAAATGCTAAAGTAATTTTAGAACTATTTAACTCTAAATAATTATAGTAATTAGGAGATTTACTTAGTAAAGAAAGACTTCTCAGTTAGCAAATATTTTTATATTAGTCATTCGTCATTAGTCATTAGTTGTTAGTTTGTAACTACAAATGACTAATACCAAACCGCTAACAATAAGTTTAATGTATTCTGTCGTTCCTAACTTCGTATCGGCATGACATCTTTGTTTATCATTCTGGCGTATGCCAGAATCCATCTTGGGAAATCAAGTGAGCTTGCTCACTTGTTTGTTACATTTGGGCAAGCCCAAATGCTTCATTGATATAGCTATAATTGAATAACGTTGAACAAATAATAAGATGGATTCTTCGCGGTGCTCCTAATGAACCACTTTGCCTTTTTAGCACGTAACTATTAACATTGCATATAATTATAAAAGTCATACGATAAACAAGTTTATAGTATGACTTTTATATTAATCTTTATTTTTCTCCTTCCCAAGTTGCTCTTGGGAAGGAGGATTTATGACTTTAATAATATTTAGCCATACTATCAACTTGTTGATGGTATGGCTTGCGTCTCATTTCGTTCATTTCCACAAAAGTAAACGTCTTCGTTTATATTCGCCTCTGAAAGAGACTATTATTTTGCACAGATTATTTAGCGTTTGGTATTACTCCTTATAACTACTGCTTAATGTCCTCTTCCCTTTTTTATCAACAGCATAAACTTTAAATTCAAATGGCTTTGATGAATTTATTGGTGTAATGATAAACTCCTGAATTTTAGTAGGCAATGGGTCTTCATAAGAACGTAAATTCCCACGCAATTCTCTAGATTTAGCATTACCATCAATTTCCAAACTGACTATTTCATTAAACTGTTTGCTGTATTTCCCATAGCATTTAGTAGTTAAAATGACTTCGCCATTTTTCCCTTTCTTCAAATCTGAAATCTCCGAATTAGGATAATTCAAAATTTTGATATTATATTTTTGACCAAATAACTTATCATCAATGTATCTTTCAAGCACTAAAGTTTTATTTATTAAAGAAAAATCCGGAGTAAAATCAAACTTTTCACCTTCCTGGCTTGCTGCAAGAAGTTTATTGCCATCTCGGATGTATGCTTTTACATCAGTCGAAGTCAAAGGCAGTTTGGGATTGATTGAGTATGTTTTCTCCGGATACATTTCTTCAGCAAACTCCGGATGCTCTATCCCTTGCGGAGTTACTCTGAAAGAAGTTTTTATTTCCTCTTTGTCATATTTTCGAACAACTCTTATTTGAACAGTCATCTTGCCGAAACTTGGTGTTTTTCCTTTCAGAAAAATACGGTCAGGGCTTGTTTCGATAATTAATGCCTCTCCCCCATTGTTTTCCGGCTCACAAATCACTTTTAATTCCGGTTTTGCACTTAAATCCTGAAGAAAATTTATATTACTGCCAATAACGCTGTTTTGCCAGTTCGATGAGGCAATCAATTTAATATCCGATTTTTCCAAATAAATATTGAAGTTTTGTAGGTTTGATGTATTGGAATAAGGTAAATATGGATTTAAATTTGGACGGTTTGTATCAATTAATAGATTATTGCTAGCTGCAATGTCAAATGGAGTTGTTTTTAAATTTTTGTTATACACAATGTTAATGCCGAATTTACCTTTTAGCTTAACTGTTTGATATGTTACGCTTTCGTCTTCGTTTTCTTTTTTGGTAGTTGCGTTGGCAGTAACGTGAACGATATAGCTTTTGTTCTGAAAAATTGGAAGTTTTGGTTCCCAATAAAATACTGCTTTGTTTTCCTTGATATTTTCTATTGTGCGAAAAGAAATTAGCTTATACGGATTATCATTTATCTGCTGATTGTTTATACTTGCATCTTCAATGTAAAAATCAAATGAAATATTTTCTATGTTATCGGACCAAAAAATTGTGTTCACAGAATCAAGAGATGCAATTTTTAAACCAAGTGAATCGCTATCAATGAAGCAATTAAGAGTATTTTGCTCAATGTTTAATGACATATCTGGCAAATAAGTACGGGCAATGAAGTCAGAATTTTGCTGCTCAATTTCCTTTTTTTCCGGAATAAGCAAAATCAAGGCAGCCAGATAAAGGACGAAATAAATTTCTATTGTTTTATGCTTTCTGATTTTCATAACCTTTTGATAAATTTGCGAGTAATAATTTTTCAACTTCTTTTTTCACAGAAAACTCAACTTCTTCTTTCTTGATGAAATTGGCTGTATTTTTTAAATCTTCCAGCGAATTGTTGAATTCTTTCAAGGATTGCGAAGTGATTTTCATTGCATTAAGCAGCTCAGGGTTTGGGCTTACGGCATCTTTTGCAGAATTAGCAACTTCTTTTATTGATAAGATGATTTCATTTTGCTGGTGCAGCAGATTTTTTATATTTTCATTTTGCTCTTCAATTTTAACCAGAGCAGCAGCGAAATCTCTGCTGATTTCCCCGATTTCGAGCAACAAATCATCTTTTGTGCTATCTTCTTCATTTTTATCAGAATTTTGATGAATTTCGTCATTTGGAGAAAAAAGCATTACAACGAACATAAAAACGAGCAACATTGCTTCAAAAATCACTCCGGCAATAACGACAGTATCACTTATTGAGTCGCTAAAACGCCTTATTCCGATTAAGGTAAGCAAAATTGCAGCACCAAAATAAACAAATGAATTTATTGTTGTGAAAAAAAAGCGATTTACAATTTCTTCGAGCCAAAGAGCAGTTCCAGAGAAAAAGCCAAGTGGGTGCTGCACAGTAACCTGATAGCTAGAATATTTGAATAGCTCAGTTTCAGAAGTGCAAATCCGCCAAAGAGTAAGCAAGGTATTAGTGCTAGAGTTCTGCCTCTCATAACGCAGTTCTTTAAATATTTCTGTGATTAAACTTCTGCCTTCTATTGTAGTCAATGTTTGTATTGTTTTCATTTATTTAAACCATTTATAAATAGATTTCTAACTATTTTAACTTTTCAATCTTTAAAATTAATATTTTTTTCTGTATTTTTATTAATCTTGCTCAAAATTCTTTTAGAAACAATCAAATTCATTTGTTTTTTGTTTTTATTTTATTTAATTTTCTTTTTTATTATATTAAAGAGCAAAAAGATGATAATAAATTCAATTTTAAGTGAGGGCGTTTTAATTATCAGTTTTCAAGGCAGTTTCATTGACGATTATTCTTCAAAGGAAAAAGAAATTTTAGAGAAAATTGGAAATGAAAAGAAAGTTGTTTTCGATTGCAGTGAAATGGAATATTTGAATAGCTTTGCACTCAGGGCATTTTTAAAAGTAGCAAAAAAAGTAACTAAAGAAGACGGTCAGTTTGCTTTTTGCAATATTAAACCCAATGTAAAAGAGGTTTTTCAAATGACCGGTTTCCTTACATTATTCCAAATATTTTCATCAATTCCAGAAGCAATAGAAAGTTTCGAAGGGGAAAAGTAGAAATTTAGTTAATATGGATTATTTATAATTGTCATGCAGAGGCAAAAAAAAGTAATACTATCAACAAGTTGATAGTATTACTGAATAAAGATGTCATTTCGACCCACCTGATAAAGGAAGACCTTTATTTAAATGGAGATGATATAATTCTTATCAAATTTTTGTGTGAAAGAAAATGTAAAATAAGGTAATAAGGTTTATTAATTTTTGGTGCTTATTTGCTACTAAGGTTTTCAAAAAAAATAAGGTTTTAAATTTTTTAGCTAAAATTATTCTTTTAAAAAAAAATGCAAACCTTATTTTCAAAATAAACCTTAGTAGAAAAAAAAATACCACAAATAAATAACCTTATTAGCTTATTTTAAATATACTTAAAAGATTAGTGTCGAAATGCTCTGTAGCGATGTCATTGGCAAGCTAAGTGAGAAATCTCAAATGTAGTGAAAGCGATGACTTGTGAGATTCTTCGCTGCGTATCGGGATGACAGAGTAAAATTGAAATTTTGTTTTACCAAAATAAATGAAAGATTTAAATTATGATTTTTCTGCTATATCCTTTTTGATGTTGTTAGAGAAATAAGGAAATAAAATGAAAATATCTCAATATTTAAAATATGTTTATAAAATAATTTGTCTTTTTATTTTAATAAATTTATTTTGTTCTTGTAATTATACTGCTTCTAAATCTGATTATTTATGGAGAGTTGATTGTAATAATTCAGCAGCAACAAGTGCGATATTATTTAACACAAGTAATGACAGCTTAGAAACTTATATACCACATCAATCGTACGAAAAGGGCTATTTTAAGGTATTATTAAATTTAAAAATCGGTAAAGTAATAGATTCAAAGCTATTAACTCTTGATGAAAGTAGTAAAATTGGAGGTGGTTTGCAGTGGATTAGTCGAAATACAGATTCAACTTATGTAAAAAGAGATAAATCATATTATATTTTAAAAACACCTAAGGAATTTAAATATGACTTAATATATTATATTGAAGATAACAATTGGCTCAGAGATTTGGGTCTATACAGTTATTATCTTAATATTATTAATAAAAAAAGCAATAAAGAATTTGTATTAGAAATTGATACAGATATTATCGACATTATGCCATATAAAGATAGATATTTAATAATAGCATGCAATGATTATTATCACAATCCTTATAAAAGCCATATAACAATAGCAATGATAGACCTAAGCGAATTAATTGGCGATGAAGAATAGCTGCTACCGCTTCGGTTACAACGGAATGGAGCGGGAGGGAGAAGTGAAAGCGTATTCAAACTTACCAGGTTTAGATAAATGAATTATATTTTAGTTAAAATCTTAAAATATTTTACATATAGAAACTTCTTAAATTCAAATTATTAATGGAGCATAAATGAATTTAACTATTGATGAAATACTGGATTCTGTTGAAAAACTTGATTTAATTGAGCAGGAAATGATTATTGAAATAGCTCAAAAAAGATTAAATTTAAAAAGAAGAAATGAAATAATTTCTGATGTGAAACAAAGCAGAATAGATTATAAAAAAGGTAAAGTTAAAAGTGGGACTTCTAAAGATTTTATGAGAGATTTACTAAAATGAATCAATTAGTTTGGTCTAAAAGATTTATAAAAGCTGTAAAGAAGTTAGCTAAGCGGCAACCAGATTTAGTTGATAAAATTGAATCAACATTAGAAATACTTGAGATTAATCCTTATGAACCATCTTTGCGAACTCATAAACTAAAGGGTGATTTAGATGGAACTTTGTCTTGCAGCGTTGATTACGATTATAGAATTGTATTTGAGTTTATAAACATAGAAGAGTTTAACAGAAAAGATATTTTACTTTTATCAATAGGAAGTCACGATGAAGTGTATTGATAAAATACTATATCTTTTTTTAATACAGCAGCTACCGCTTTGGCTTTAATGGAATGGAGCGGGACGATGAAGTGAAAGCATTTCCCATTTACAAACTTTTGCAATGTTTAGGGAAACTTTACGAAAGTATTTAGATTTTCTTACTTTGAGAAAGTTTCTTAACTTTCGTAAAGCTTTAATAGGTAAAATTAGCGATGTCATTGGCAATCACAACGAGGAATCTCACAAGTCATTGTTACCACTACATTTGAGATTCTTCGCTGCGTATCGGAATGACAGCTTTTCTGGTTAATATGCGAAATCATTCTTTACGAAGCAAATCTCCTAACTCCTTTACTTTCGATATGGGGTCTGGAGTCCTGAAATTTTTATTTCCTTCTATCTCTACCAAAAATATCAGCTAACATAATAGCAGAGAAAACTTCTTCAGGAGTAACGTTCAAAGAATCATTAAAAATAGATTCATTTCCCTGACAAGAGCGTTTGGCGACACGCATAATTTTTTCTTTTGAAGCATCATTAATTCCGATTTCCTTTAGTGTTGTTGGCAATCCTACTTTCTCGCAAAATGAATACAGTTCTTCAATCAACTCTTGTGGTTTATCAGTAAGGAAAAGAGAAGCAAGCAAACCAAAAGCAACTTTTTCCCCATGATAGAATGGTAATGTTTCAGGTAGAACACAAAAACCATTATGAATAGCGTGGGAGCCAGCTAATCCACCGCTTTCAAATCCAATACCACTCATTAAAGTATTAGCTTCAACAATATTTTCAAATGCCGGAGTTACTACTTTGGCTTCATTAGAAAGCTTAGCTGCATAGCCGTAATCAAGAATAGTGTTGTAACAAAGTTCTGCAATTGAGTATGCAGTTAAAGTTCCGAGATAACCATTAACATTATTTCTGTGATTAACCATACATGCCTCGGCTTCAATCCATGTGGAAAGAGCATCGCCCATTCCTGAAACAAGAAAGCGTGTTGGAGCTTGGACGATTATTTCTGTATCAATCAAGACCAAATCGGGATTTCTCTTAAATGTTAAAATTTCCTGCACTTCTCCTTTTTCTGTATAAACGACAGATACAGCAGCAGTTGGAGCGTCTGTGGAGGCAATACTTGGTATTACAACTACCTGAAGTAACAGATTATTTGCGACAACTCTTGCAGTATCAATAGTTTTCCCACCACCAAAACCTATTACAAAATCATTTTTATTTTGCCTGGCAATTTCAGTTAAACGATTGATTTCTTCATAAGAAGCTTGACCATTGAATTTTTCAAAATGAAAGTCATCAAATTTAGTTGAATTTCCAGTGATTTTTGGTACAATATTATTAAACATAGATGGAGAACAGATTACTAATGGTTTTTTACCAAAATCCGAGGTTAATTCTGCAAGCTGGTTTATTGTGCCAGCCCCCTGCAAATATTTTGATGGAAAAATGCTTGATTTAATCATAATTATTTAAAATTTAGTTAGTAATATTTTTTTTATTTTATATGCTAATTTTTATTTCACTACCAATTTTATCTTTATATATATTGATTTGGCGTTAGCAAGAATTCTGTTTCAATTTGTCATTAGTATTTTTATAATAACAAATGACTATTGAACTAAAAATAGTTTTTTAAGATGTATTCTGACATTTGTCAGGATGATACTTTTAGTGTTGTTATCTCCATTAAAATAATGGTCTTCCTTTATAGTGGGTTTAAAATGGCAATATTTAGAACTACCCATATTTTATTCATTTTTAAAAATGTATTTAAAAGTAATAAAAATCATCATTCCTCCAATTCCTTGCTCTATTATGTGATAAAAAGTATTAGAAAACTGATATAAAAACGAAGTTTCATGAGTTGCTGTCATTGTCAAACCATGCGGGAATACCCACAGAATGCCAATAATCACTCCAATCTTTATACCTTTCATTAGGGAATTTCTATTATCTTTATGATTTATATAAAAATAGCTCATTAATAATCCAAGTAAAATGTACGCTATTAAAACTATAGCTAAACCTTCATGATGTGGATGCAGTTGGTCATCTATTGCAGGCATAATCAAGTTGTGATAAAGTCCACCAACAACCCACATTACAAATCCTGTCAATACAGATGATATTGATATTTTAAAAATAATTCTGCTCTTTTTGTTTTTTGTTTCCATAATTAATTGTAATGAAATTATTTGTTATACATATTCTTTAATCGAAATAATTTAAAACTTGAATAAACTGATTATTGCTTTGTTTGAAAGTATAATCTAAATAATCTAGTAATAACAATTACTTTTGAGATTCTTAGCTGCGCTTACGAATGACATCTTTACTTTTTGTCGGTCATTCTGAACGAAGTGAAGAATCCAGAGTATAGTGGTTTATACAAAATTTATCTGGATTCTTCGCTGGGCTCAGAAAGACAGTATTATGTGATGTCATCTCCATTTAAATAAAGCACTTGCTTTATTAGGGGGTTCAGAATGACATTGCTTTTTTTTCAACCAAAGCTTTACGAAAGTTCAAATATCTAAACTTTCTAAACTTTCTAAACCATCTAATCTTTCTAAACTATATTTTATCTAGTGTAATATCCCTTTGAAAAACTTACTATAAAATCTTGTTATCCTGAACGTAGCGAAGAATCTTAAAGCATGTGTTATCATTGACTTATGAGATTCCTCACTTCGTATCGGAATGACAAAAGATAGTAAATCTTTTAACGAATTATTAAACTAGTTTACTTTTTTAATAATTTCTATAAATCTCCTCCATATTGACATTTCCAAATTTGGAATTTATATATCTTGATTTTATATTATTCATAGAATCGGTAAATTCATCATTACGAACACCGAATTTCATTGAAT
>DAIOVK010000058.1:0-11137 GCA_036759045.1 Kapaibacterium sp. (SeqCode)
CCTTTTTTACTCCCTTTTATACAAGAACTAATATTTGTGTATAATCGTTAGTTTTGAGAGGGGCAGGGGGCGTTCTTGGTCTTTCATATTAAATCAATTCTGTTCTTTACTGTGATTGTTGTGATTAGTACTGTTCTTATGATAATAAATTCATTTTAATCACATATATCAAAGTTTAAAGGATTGCTTCTTGTTCTCAGATTCATTATTGAAAAAGGAAAAAGAACACACCCCTGCCCCTCTCAAGAGGGGAATGTTACTTGTGTTAAAAAGAAAATAGTGCATCAACTTAACTTATTTAAATCTTAAAATTGAATTGCGTAAGGTGAGTTATTAATTATTAAATTTTATTAAAAAAAATTGAAAATCTACTTTTGTTTGAATCAAAAATATTTTCTATATTAGATTTCAGTTAATTTATTTTTTTTTAATAAAAATAAAAAAAACTTAAATATTTTATGTTTATTTTAATTAGATAAAAAAAGTCAGATTGACTTTACCTTGGTTGTGGGTAGGTCATATATTGAGAAAAAAATTAAAAAAGGATATAAGGGAAGTTCTAAAAATTGTCATTCTGAAGCTCAGCGAAGAATCTCACAACTATTTGATACCACGTGATTTAAAATTCTTCACTGCGATTCAGAATGACAGACAAAATTGAATTTTTAGAACTACCCATAATAGAAAGTAACAAATGGAAGTTCTTAAACAAGCAAAAGATAAAAATATAAATAATAGAATGGTAAATATTATTACTTTATTGATGGTAACAGTTTGCACTTTTATGATAGTGTTATATATCATTAACGAGAATTATTTAAATGCAAAAATTACTTCTGTTGCACTTGTATTAGCTATAGTAGCATTTATTTATTACACAAAGACAAAGAAAATCAATATCTGGATAAATTGTTTTATCATTGCTTTTTCAACTCTGACGCTTTATTTGTATTACCAGGGTGGCACCCAGGGAGCTGGAATTATATGGACTTTCGTTTTACTTTTTATAATTTTTCAATTAAAAAATTATAAAACTGCGGTAATAATTGTTTCACTTTTTTTCTTAGCTTTAATCATAATTTTTATATTTGGACTTTATGGAAATGCTCCTTTACATTTTTCACCTCAATATATGATTGTTTTTTTCTTAACATTTTTGACTGTTTCAGTTTTTTTATACATTACTCATAGACGAAAAGCAGTTATTGAAGTAGAACTAATCAAAAATAAAGAAAAATATGAAGGTTTATTCAATAGTTTAACATTAGGAGTAATTCTAATTTCTCCAGAAATGAAAGTATTAGAAATAAATGAAACAATAAAAAAGTGGTTTCCTAATTTAAATATTGAAAATGAGCCACATTGTTTCGAGAAATTCTCATCACTCCAAAATAATAGAATTTGTGAAAATTGTAAAATTAATCAGGTATTTGAAGAAAAAAAGACTCATCAATCAATAAGGATAATAAATACAGCAACTGGTGAAAAAACATTTAACATAACAACCAGTCCATTATTTGATAATAACAATAACGTTACAGCTGTAATAGAAACTTTGGAAGATATTAGTGAATCTTTAAAGATGAAAGAATTGATTTCAGAAAAAGAAAATCAATACCGTCTTGTTGCAGATAATTCAAGCGATGTTATTTGGATTTTAGATTCAGATGATTATAGATTTACTTATGTTTCTCCTGCTATTGAAAAATTTCTTGGTTATTCAATAGAAGAAGTATTAAATATGTCTTTAAAGATTTTCTTAGCTCCAAAATCTTATGAATTTATTTTAGTTGAAATCCCTGCTTTAATTAAAAAATATTTGAATGGTGAACGAACTACTTATACTTATGAGTTTGAGCATATTAGAAAAGATGGTACTTTAGTTTGGTCTGAAACTAAATCTTTTTATTCTTTTGATGAAAAAACAAATAAAATTTTGATTTATGGCAGTTCACGCGATATCTCAGAGAGAAAAAAAGCAGAAGAAATTATAAAACTGAGCGAAGAAAAATATAAACAAATTTTTCTCAATACCCGAATAGGACTTTACAGAACTGAGCTAACATCTGGATTAATCTTAGAAGCCAATAACGCATTTGCAAAGTTTCTCGGTTTCAAAAACCGATATGAAATTTTGCAAAAACCATTTTTTCTTGCTGATAGTTATGTAGAAATCAATGATAGAAATAAAATTCTACAATTGTTACTTTCAGAAAACGAATTTCAGGATTTAGAAATACGATACAAAAAAAAGGATAATTCAATTATTTGGTTGAGAATATCCGGCAAAGGGGATTTTGTGAATAATTGGATTGAAGGATTTGCTGATGACATTACAGAAAGGAAATTGACTGAAGAAGCTCTTCAAGAAAGTGAAGAAAAATATCGTTCCCTTATTGAAAATAGTTTGAATTTAATTTATACTTTAAATCAAGATGGGGTTTTTACTTATGTTTCACCGAGCTGGAAATTAATATTAGGGCATAATACAGATGAGGTTGTCGGAAAACATTTCAAAATTTTTGTTCATGAAGAAGACTTACATATTTGTGAATCTCTTCTCATTCAAACAAATCAATCTAAATCAGTTCAGCCGGCAGTTGAGTATAGGGTAATTCATAAAGATGGAACAATTCGCTGGCACCGCTCAAACATTTTTCCTGTTTATGATAAAGAAAATAATATTGTTAATTACGTAGGAAATGCTACTGATTTTACAGAAAGAAAAATAGCAGAAGATGCACTTCGAAAAAGTGAAGAGAAATATAGATTTTTAACAGAAAATGCTACTGATGTTATCTGGAATTTAGATTTAGATTATAAGTTTACATATATTAGTCAAGCCGATGAAAGAATTCGCGGTTTTTCTCAAAGTGAAGTTATTGGAACAGAAATATGGAAATGGTTAAAACCTGAAGCAAAAGATGTAATAAAAAATATTTTAACCAGACGCTCTAATGAAGCTTTGTTAAGAACTAAACCATCTGTAATTAGTTTTGAATTAGAACAAATTTGTAAAGATGGTTCTTGGATATGGGCTGAAATAAATGCTCTTCCCTATCTTGATGAAAACGGAAATATTACCGGAATTCACGGCGTTGCCCGCGATATAACTCAAAGGAAAAATGCCGAAGCTGCTCTTCAGGAAAGTGAAGAAAGATATAGAATCCTCATTGAAACTTCTCAGGAAGCTATAATTGTTATTCAGGATGGAAAAATAGTATTTTTTAATCCCACTTCATTAGAAATTGTTGGTTATTCTTCAGAAGAACTATTACTGGCAAATTTCATTAATTTTATTTATAATGAAGATAAGAAATTTGTAACTGAAAACTATGCTTTGAGAATTGCTGGGAAAGAAGCTGCTAAAAGATATCCTTTCAGAATTAAGAGAAAAGATGGAACTATACTTTGGGTAGAAGTTAATGCAATTCGATACAAATGGAATAATAAACCAGCTACTTTAAATTTTATTACTGATATTAATGAAAAGAAGCTTGCTGAGGAAGCACTTAAAGAAAGTGAACTTCGATATAAGCGGCTTTCTGAAAACTCACCTGCTGTGGTATTTCAGTTTTTATTTAATTCAGACGGCACTTTTAAAATTCCTTATATAAGTAATCTTGTGGAAGAAATAGTAGGCGTAAAAGCCGATGAAATCTATAAAAATCCTATGAATTTATTAGGACTAATTCCAAACCACGAATTAGATTTATTATTAAAGAAATTAAATAATGCATCTCATAATAAATCAAAATTCCAAATGCAATGCAGATTCTTAAAGAATGAGCATTACCGCTGGGCAGAAATTCAATCTACTCCTGAATTTCTAAGTGATGGCTCATCTTTATGGGATGGTTTTTTCCTTGATATTACAGAAAGGAAATTAGCTGAAAAAGCATTAGTTGAAAGTGAAGAACGATACAGAATTCTTATTGAAACTTCTCAGGAAGCAATTGTTGTTGTGCAAGGCACAAAAATTGTCTTTTCTAATAATACTATGGTAGATTTGATTGGATATTCTATGAATGAGATATTTACAATTAATTTCATAGAATATATATATGAAGAAGATAGGGATTTAGTTCTGACAAATTATAAAAAGCGTTTAACTGGTGGAGATGCTCCAAAATATTATCAATTTCGGCTTAAAAAGAAAGATGGCACTCCAATTTGGGTAGAGATGAGTGGCATTTTATACAAGTGGAACGAACATCCGGCAACTTTAAATTTTATTATAGATATTAATGAAAGGAAATTGGCTGAAGAAGCTTTGAAGGAAAGTGAACGGCGATTTAAAAGATTAACTGAAAATTCACCTGCTGTTGTATTTCAATTCTACTGGAATCCTGAAGGAACATTTAATATTACTTACATAAGCAATTTAGTCGAAAAGATAATCGGTATTAAGCCCGAACCAATTTTAAAAGATGCTTACAAGCTAATGAAATTAATGCCGGAAAATGATTTAATTAATTTCTTTGATTATTTTATGCAATGCTCAAATGAATTCAAACCATTTAATTATCAATGTCAATTCATTACAAATGATGAGGTTCTATGGATAGAATTTCAGGCAATTCCCGAATTTCAAACTGACGGTTCTTCAATTTGGGACGGGTTTTTCCAAAATATTACTCAAAGGAAGCAAGCAGAGATTGCTCTCCAAAATAGTGAACAAAAATTAAAAACGATTATTGACACGGCTAATATTGGCATTACTCTTTCTGATATAGAAGGTAACTATTATATGTTCAATGAATGGTGGGCAGAATACCTCGGTTATTCAATAAATGAATTAATGCCTAAATCTAATATAGAATTAACTTACAAAGAGGATAGACAAAAAACTCTTGAATACTTTTTAAAATTAGAAAATAAAGAAATTGATAAATACAGATTTGAAAAGCGATTTCTAAGAAAAGATGGAAACATCGTTTGGTGTGATGTTTCGGTTGCTCCGGTTTTTGATGAAAGCGATAATATCCTTTATTTAGTCTCAATGATAAATGATGTAAATGAACGAAAATTAGCAGAAGAAAAAATCAGACAGACAACTACTCAGTTAAGGCAAATTATAGATTTAGTGCCAAGTTTTATCTTTGCTAAAGATGTTGATGGAAAATATTTAATCATCAATAAAGCACTTTCTGATTTACTTGGGTTAGAACCAAATCAGATAATAGGAAAACAAGATAATGAATTCCTTGAATTTGAATTAGTAAGTCATTCTTATATTGATTTGGAAGTTATCAAGAACAATGAAATGTTAATGATAAAAGAAGAGCAGATTTTAAGAAAAAATAAAGAACCTGGCTGGTATCAAACAGTAAAAATTCCGTATAAACACCCCGGTTCGGATAAACCCGCAGTGTTAACTGTTTCAACAGATATTACAGAGAGAAAACAGGCAGAAGAAAGAATAACCCAACAAAGCACTTTCCAAAGAATTATTGCTGAAATATCTTCTGATTTTATAAGCACCAATATTAGTAATATTGATGCAAAAATTAATGAAATGTTAAAAAAAGTCGGACTATTTTTAAATGTTGATAGAGCATATATTTTAGAAATTTCAGATGATAATAACTATTTACTTAATAATTATGAATGGGTAGATAAAAATATCGAGCCAACAAAAGTTTTATACCATGAGATTTATATCCATGATGTTCCTATGATTTCTCACGTAGTTAGTAACCGCCTTTTATTTTATTTACCTGATAGTAATTTGCTGCCTGATACATCAGAAAAAGAATTGGAATTTCTTAATAATCAAAAAATAAAAGCTATGCTGTGCTTGCCTATTGTTAGAGATGAACATTTTATTGGTTACTTAGGTTTTGAAAATATTAGTAGTGCTAAAGAATTTACAGACGAACAGATTGAATTACTGCAAGTGCTAAGTAATATTATTGGAGATGCTATAACAAAGAACAAACTTGAATTGGAAATGTTAAAAGCAAAAGAGCAAGCTGAAGCAGCTAACAAAGCAAAGTCTGAATTTTTAGCTAATATGAGCCACGAAATTAGAACTCCTCTTAATGGTGTGATTGGTTTTACTGAACTGCTTAAAAATACAAAGATGAATTCTACTCAACTAAAATATCTCGAAAATGCTTATATTTCTGCTAATTCACTTCTTGGTATTATTAATGACATTTTAGACTTCTCTAAAATAGAAGCAGGAAAACTCGAACTTGAAAGAATCAGAACAGATATAATAGAACTCACTGAACAAGCATCTGACATTATTAAATACCAAGCTGCATCAAAAGGATTGGAACTCCTTCTTAATATTCATCCGAATATTCCACGCTTTGCAGTTGTGGACCCAATTCGCTTAAAACAAATTTTAGTTAATTTGCTAAGCAATGCTGTGAAATTCACAGAAAATGGTGAAATTGAGTTAAAAGTAGTCTTTTCTCCCTCAAATAACGGAACAGGAGATTATACTTTTTACGTTAATGATACTGGAATTGGCATTAGCTTAAATCAACAGAACAAGCTATTTAAAGCATTTTCCCAAGCTGATACCTCAACTACACGCAAATATGGAGGGACCGGACTTGGACTTATCATTTCAAATCTGCTTGCAGAAAAAATGGGTGGTAAAATTAATTTAGAAAGTGAAGTCGGAAAAGGTACTTCTTTCTTCTTTTCTGTTAATACTGAGTATGAATATGGGAAACAACTTGATTATTCCAATCTGATAAATATTAAAAGAGTCTTAATTATTGATGATAACCAAAAAAACAGAGAAATTCTTACAGAGAATTTTAAAAGTTGGAACGTAGAATCTGTCGCATGCGATAGTGGCCTTAATGCAATTAATATTCTTGAAAAATCAGCTCATTTCGATATTATTATTATTGATTATCATATGCCTATTCTTGATGGAATTGATACTATAATTCTTATTAAGGAAAAATTAAATATTAATAATATTCCTATTATTATTCTACATAGTTCCGCTGATGATGAGCGACTTAATTCAAAAGCCAAGGAACTGGGAGTTAAATACAAATTAATTAAGCCCGTAAAAGCTCTGGAATTGTTCCATTTCATTATGAATGTTAAAGATAATAATGATTATAATGAAGATAAGAATATCTCTTACAACCAAAATGTTCATTTAGCTGAAGCTTCAATGTTAACTCAATCAATTAATACAACTATTCTTATTGCAGAAGATGTTCCAATGAATATGATGTTAATTAAAGCTATGATTCAGGGAATAATTCCAGATTCAAGAATGATTGAAGCTATTAATGGATTAGAAGTAATTGAAAAATACCAAAATAATAGAGCAGATATTATCTTAATGGATGTCCAAATGCCAGAAATGGACGGAACTGAAGCTACAGAATTTATTAGAAAAAAAGAAATTGATACCGATTCTCATATCCCAATAATTGCACTTACTGCCGGGGCTACTAAAGAAGAAAGAGAAAAATGTATTCAAGCCGGAATGGACGACTTTTTAACCAAACCAATCGATAGAGCTTCCCTTTACAAAGTTTTTGAAAAATATTTAAATTTTGTTGATAAATCTAACTCTCTTATTGAAACAATTAATCAAATCCTTAATAATGAACATTCTTTCGATAAAAAAGCTCTCTTAGCAAGAATCGACAATGATATTTATTTACTTAATGAATTAGTAATATCTGTTATTGATACTTTACCCGAGAATTTAGAACTACTTGGGAAAAATATTTTAGAAAAAAATATTGATTTAATAAAAAAAGATGCTCATAAAATTAAAGGAATTGCTTTAAATGTATGTTTTAACCGACTTTCAGTATTAGCTAAACTACTTGAAAAAATTGTTGATAATGAACCAAACAAAATCAACTTTATTTACGACAAAATGCTTTATGAATGGCAGAATTTACAAAAAGAACTTAATCAATTGATAATTGACAATTAGGTTATTGGGTTCAGAACTCCTGGTGCCTCGTAGTTTGGTATTTCGCAGTCTTGACATTTCGAACCCCCAGATAAAAGAAGACTTTTATTTTAAATGGAGATGACAAAATTTTACCCCTGTCATTCCGAAACGAAGTGAGGAATTTCACAAGTCATTGTTACCACAGAGTTTGAGATTCTTCACTTCGTTGCCAATGACATCTTTACTAGTCATTCTGGCGTATGCCAGAATCCATCTTTGGAAAGCAAGTGAGCTTGCTCACTTGTAACATTTAGGCAACCCAAATGCTTCAGTTAAATTGCTATTATTGAATAGCGACCAATAATAAGATAGATTCTTCGCTGCGATCAGAATGACAAATTATATTACCATTATTGTTAGCGGTCTGGAACTAATTATAATCTAATTCACAAGTTCAATTTGATAAGAGTAAAAAATTATTAGAAAAAAAATAATATTTTTCTTTTTTTTTAATTATAAAAATTATATTTTGTTTTATTAATTATTAACAATATTGATTATTTTTTTTATTAAAAAAAATTTCAGTATTTTAAATAAAATTAAATATTTTTGAAACCTAATGTCAAGATTAGTATCAATAAATGAAATAGAACCTGGAATGGTTTTAAAAAAACCAATAAAGAATAATTTCGGGCAGGTACTTTTAAGTGAAGAAGTTTGCTTAACAGCTCAACATATATTAATATTAAAGACCTGGAATATTCCTTCAGTTTTCATTGAATCTGAAGAAAACGAACAAATTGTTGAGTTTTTAGAAGAAGACCTTATTTTAGCAAAAACTAAACTTAAAGAAAGATTTATTTGGGAACCAAGAAATGAAAATGAAAATGATTTATTTAAGTTAGGAATGATTGACTATTTAAGAAAACATAAGATATGAAAGATTATACTGATTTAATAAATAGCATTAACGATTTTCCAACATTACCAACTATATATAATTCATTACTGGTAACGTTGCAAAATCCACGCTCTACAATACAGGATATTGCTAACGTTATATCAAATGACCAGGTTGTTGTTTTAAAAATATTAAAAGTAACAAATTCATCTTTATACGGTTTTAATAAAAAAATTGATACAATTACAGATGCTATATTCCTTTTAGGCCAAAATGAAATAAAAAATATAGTTTTAGCACTTTCGGTGATGAAAATTTTCTCTCAAATCAAAAGTATTAGCAATTTCAATGTTACAGATTTATGGAAGCATTCAATAGCAGTTGGTGTAATAGCAAAATCTTTAGGTGAACTTTCAGGTACGATGAATACAGAGAATCTTTTTGTATCCGGTATTATTCATGATTTCGGGAAATTATTTTTTTTGAAAGTGGCAAGAGAGGAATATTTAGAAATAATAAACAATGCTATCGAAAATAAAATTTCATTGAGTTCATCAGAAAAACTTCATTTCGGAATAAATCATGATATTATTGGTGGTTTATTGGCAAAAAAATGGCAACTACCTAATAATATTATAGAAAGTATTAACTTTCACAACTCAAAAAAATTAAGTTTCACGAATAATAAACAAATTGCTTGTATTCAACTCGCTAATATTATAGCAAATATGTTGAACCTTGGAAATCCGGGCTACGAAATCATTGACCAACCAAGCTTTGATATATGGAGTATTTTAAATTTACCACCCGGTTCTTTGGTTAATATGCACAGCTCTATTTTAGAGCAATATTATCAATCAGTTCAGATTTTATCACTTTCTAAATAAAATATGATAACATTTTCAATTGATTTTTATAATTATTTTAACTCTGTTTATAATTTTTATAGAAAAATTACATCAGAAGATAAATTATCAAACATAATTGATTATGTTATTCATACATTTTTGAACTTTCCATACGCTAAAACTATTGGTTATTTTTCTCTAAATAAAGAAACATTCTTATTTGAATACCAGCAATCGTCAAACTCAAATGATGATGCTTTTTTTATTAATATTATTGATATTCTCATTGAAAGCGGGAAAATTGGACTTTCGATTAATAATAGAATAATTACTTACTTTGAAGATGATACAAAAGAATATAAATTATTTATTATTCCTATTTTTAGCCCAAATTCAATTATTGGTCTGATAATAATCAAAACTGATTTTGACATACCAGATATTGAAATCATTACTTTAAATCTCTCTTCTATGCTTTCAGCTTTCGTTGGAAACTTTATTGAAAATTTAGTTATTAATGATGAAAATACGAGAACAAAAGACCTATTGGAGCAAATTGTTGCGACAAGAACAATTGATATACAAAGACAAAGTTTGATGATTAGTGAGAAATTAGAGAATTTGAAGCAAAATTTAATAATGACTATTCCCCATGAAGTAAGAACTCCAATAAATGCTATTCTCGGTTTTTCTGATTATCTGATAAATTATTCCCCTTCTACGCAAACATCAGAATGGGACGACATAATTGATATTCTCATTGATATAAAAAAATCTGCTAACAGACTAAAAAGATTTTTTGAAAATTATATTTATTATGCTCAACTTGTTCTGATTTCTTCAAATATAAATGAAATTAAAAACATACAGAATAAAAAGACTTATACTGTCGAACCAATTATTTATGATATTGCTCTTAATGCTGCTCAAAAATATTTTAGAAAAGATGATGTCATTGTAAATATTGTAGATTCTGCTATTATTGTTTCTGAAGAGTACTTTACTAAGGTTATTGAAGAATTAGTTGATAATGCTTTTAAATTCTCTGATACTGGGAGCAAAGTTGAGATTTCTTCCCATATTGATAATAACATTTATGTACTTTCAATAAAAGATTATGGACGTGGTATGTCTAATGAAGAAATAGATGGTATTGATACTTATATCCAATTTGATAGGAATATTTACGAACAGCAAGGGTCTGGTTTAGGGCTTTCAATTGTCCGCAGAATCATAGATTTATATAACGCTAACTTCAATGTTAAAAGTGTAAAAGATAGTTTTACAGAAGTTATTATTGAATTTCAAATTACAAAATTAGATTTCCCAATGTAAATCAAATGATAGTTGTTTGTCATAAGAGCAACAAATAGGTAATATTACTTTATTTTAAAGTATCTTTCCCAAGTTGAACTTGGGAAGGAGACTTTTGCGTAGTCGCTATACTGGTCATTGAGCTTGTCGAAATTACCTCTTCAAAAACTTGCCACTTAT
>DAIOVK010000059.1:0-11104 GCA_036759045.1 Kapaibacterium sp. (SeqCode)
AAGACCTGTGCAGAAGTGATAGCAGCATGAGTTTGGCTAATAGCTAATGCTTCTAATTCATAAGGTTCAGTTGTATTATTTGTATTAGAAATAACGCTTGTAGCAACTCCGAAGTTATTTGTAGTAGAATAAGGATTTGGAGTAATTGTTCCTTCGTTTACCAAATTTCCATAGTCAATTCTCATTCTTCCAGCACCACCGGCGCCACCTGTTCCGCCATAGTGAGCATTTCCACCAATACCACCGTTAACAGTAATATTGCCAATATTAGTTAGATTGATTGTATTAATAAGAAGTGAACCACCTGCTCCGGCACCGCCACCACCGCTGTAAGTGCCGCCATTTCCTCCGTTTTCGCCTTTATTCTTGATATTTCCGCTATTAACAAGATTAGAGCAATAAATAAGCATAATTCCACCGCCATTGCCACCAATACCGGGAACATAGCCACTATGGACGCCAGCACGACCACCACCGCTACCTAATAAGAGTTTTGTTAGTTCGGCAGTTCCGTAAGTACCGCCGCCACCACCACCAGTGCCAGTAACGTTACCAGAGCCGCCATTACCTGATAGATTTTCGCCACCATTTTGTCCGGCTACGTTATTATATCCATTACCACCATAACCAAAAGTGCCATAGCCTGCACCTCCACCGCTACCAGCATGGCCGCTTCCGCCACCACCTGCTCCGCCACGTGGAGAACCGAGTGCAACTGTTCCGGTAGAGCTTCCGCCACCACCACCTGCTAATCCGTCATTTCCGGTTCCTGATGAGTAGCATCCACCACCACCGCCGGAACCTCTTGTCATTCCACCATTATCAGAATAATTACCACCTTTTCCACCTATTCCAAAGTAGCTTTCGCCACCTTGTCCGCCACCGTGTGAATTTCCGTATTGAGTTCCACCACGATAGCCCTTGCCCGAAGCATCTATTGTGCCAGCAGTACCAACAGTTACTGCTCCATTTGCACGAAATGCGAGAATACCACCGTTTGTCCCATTCCAGTTTGAGCAGGTCATTGTTCCCCAAATTGTTACATTTATATAATTTGGTACTCTAATCACCTGATGCTTTGTTAAATAGTTTGCATTAAAACTATTTTCCAATGGCTGAGAAAGATTCAGTGTATTTCCATTGATGCTGGATATAGTCTTAAACTCATATATCCCAACAACATTATTGTCGTAAGTAAAAAACGCATCTTGCATAGAAATAATTAAAATTTCCTGTCCTACTGCAAAACCGCTTGCATCAACAACGTTGATAAATGCACTGCCAGCTGGATTATCGCCATCTACAGCTGCTTTAATATTATCAACGAAAAAAGTTTCACCTGCCGGAATTAATAGGTTGCCGTCGCTGCCATTGCCAGTGAAACTTTGAGCATTAGTACTGATTTGAAAAAAAATCAGAATACTTATGCTTAATAGAATTAGTTTAATCAGAAATGCTTGTTTCATAAGATTTCTCCTAAGATTTATGTATAAAAGAATAGTTTTCTATATTTATTTAGTATCTTACAAATTAAACACAAATTTTTTAAAAGTTAAGTAATAATTAAATAATATACAAACACTTTTTATAAAATAAAGATATATATTAAAATATTTTTTATATAAGTTAGCTCCAAAAGATTTCATACCAGTGAAAATGCAGAGTTAATAGGTTTTCTTTTAGTCAAACTATGAACAAGTTTATAGTATGACTTTTATTATATTGTGTCATTCCGATACGAAGTAAGGAATCTCAGTTTCGTGTTAGCAATGACTTGTGAGATTTCTCGCTGTGGTTGCCAATGACATCTTTTCTCAGTCATACTATCAACAAGTTGATAGCTTGACTTATCTCTTGTCATGCTATCAGCTTGCTGATAGTATGACTGAAAAGCACTTTTTCAGAATGACACTTTTAGTGATGTCATCTTCATTTAAATAAAGCATTTGATTTATTTTGGGGTTCATAATGACATCACTGCTATTATCCTACAAAACCTTCTGAAAGTCACTATCTTCCGATGGTTTCTTGGAACTTTGCAAAAGTTAAAAAAACTAAACCTTCTAAACTTTCTAATCTTTCTAAACCTTATTTCAATTCTTCAAAATATTATTTGCTTTTTTACAAATATCATTTAAAATATTAATTTGACCTTTAACACTTTCAAATCCATTTATATAATTCCAAAAATTTGTACTGATGCAAATAGCAACATCTGTTTCAGGATTATAAATACAGTAAGACAAATACCCTGTTGTTGCACCGTTGTGTCCCCAGCCCATCTCTGGCATATAAGCTAAACCAAGTCCGTAATGTTCGTTTGGTATGTTGGAATAATCCTTCATTAAATTAATATTTGAACTGCTAACCCCTGCTTCACCTTTTAATAGTAGTTTTATCCATTTCACCATATCTGAAGATGTTGAAATTATATTTCCCTCTGCTATAAACATTGAAGGATTATCTTCGGTTACATCAAAAATACTATCTTTATTCATATAGGCATAAGCTGGTATAAATGGCTCTGGTAGTTGAATATCAGTTCCAAGATATGGTGAAGTAGTTTCATTTAAACTATTAACCTGAAAAAGTTCTTCTCTTACAAAATCGGAGTAAGATTTTCCAGATACCTGCTCAATGATTTTCGCTAAAATTTGATAACCGGTATTCGAATAATGAAATGCCTTTCCGGGTTCAAAATAGTATATTTGAGTTTCTGCAACAACCTTAATCATCTCATCTATATTGAAATTATGCAATTCACCCTTTTTTTCCTTTGTATAAATGATATATTTTTGACCCTTATAATCCTGTTTAACCGTATCGGGTATGGCATCATTTCCAATATCAAAGACACCTGCAGTATGTTGCAATAATTGCTTGATTGTAATTCTATCTTTAAATGGGATATTGTAGTCTGCTGTGTTTGGAAGGTAAGTATCTGTAGAATTAGGAATTGTGTCAGTAATTTTGTCATTAATATTAAGTTTGCCGCTTTGATGCAGAATCATAACAGCAGCAGCAGTGAATACTTTTGTGTTACTTGCAATACGGAAATGGGAATTTTCTGTAATTGTTTCATCAAGATTTGATTTGAAAAACTTTGCCTGACCTCCTACCGTTAACTGCATTGCAATACCGAAGTTGCCGGTTAAGTCATTTTCCGTTAAATAATTATTCCAAATGCTGTCAATCATTGATTGAATTTTTGGGAATTTTTGGGAATAATCTGGCGAAGTAGTGCTATCATCGCTACAACCGAATGACAGAATTAGTAAAAGAAAAAACAATAGATATTTGTTCATAACTCACCTCTTTTAAAAAAAATAAATTAAGAAATGAATAAGAAAATTCCAAATTATTTACGAAAAATATTTTTTCTTTAACATAAATCATTTGTCAAAAGTTATTAGCAAAAATACTTAATGTTAATAATTAATTACAAATAAAAACATTTTTTGGGGATTCTGTCATTTGTAAGAATGAAACATTTTATGATGTCATTTCTAATATAATAAAGTATTTGTTTTATCAGGAGTTTCGATATGATAATACAATAAAATATGAAATTACTTTGTTCAAGCACTACATTAGTATTTATGGAAGGATTATAGCCATTTCTTCCTTTTAAAAAGTAAAATACCAATAATTGAAATAATAAATGAAATTAAAACTACGAAAAAAAATGCAAATTTACTATCTTCCATAAAATTGGGAACATTCATTCCATAAAGACTTGCTATTAAAGTTGGAATCATAAGAACAATTGATATAAAAGTTAATTGTTTCATAATCACATTTAAATTATTCGAGATAACTGAAGCATAAGCATCCATCATTCCACTAAGAATATCACTATATATTTTTGTTGTTTCAAGTGCTTGTCTCTGCTCAATTTCAACATCTTCAAGTAATTCTTCATTCAGAATATCTTTATTAATTCTAAGATTTTTAATTCTATGTATTAAAATATCATTTCCTTTAAGAGAGGTTGTGAAATAGACTAAACATTTTTCTATTTGGAGTAAAATTTGTAGTTCTTCATTCTTTATTGATTTTTCCAGTCTTTCTTCAGCAGATTTAATAAAAAGATTGATTTGTTTTAAATATTTTAAAAACCATACACTTGAAGATAATAATAAATTTAAAGCAAAATTATAATTATTATCTTTTTGAATATTTTTCCTTTGGGTATAAGCAATAAAATCATTTACCATATCTGTTTTATAAGAACAGATTGAAACAAAAATATCTTCTTTAAAAATAAGTCCGAGAGGTATTGTTGCAAAAGGTATTTTAATATCCATTGTTTTTATAGGTATGCGTAAAATAATCAACGTCCAACCATCTTCCAATTCGATTCGTGGCCTCTCATCTAAATCCTCAATATCATTATAAAATGATTCCGGAACCCCTAATTCTTCAATTATATACTTCTTATCTTCAGGTGTTGGTATTTCAATATTTACCCAACAATTCTTCTGCCAGCTATCACTAATTATTAGACCTTTTCCATTAATAATATAGTCTTTCATTTAAACCTCCTTTAAAAAAAAATAATAGAGGTTTAAATAGAACCTCTATTTATTTAACATTCTGAGTGATAATCATCCATTTTTTTTCCTATAAATTTTATTCAAAATTACAAAAAAAATGCGATATATAATATTATTTTTGTAACTAAATACATAGTTGTTTTGTCTATGATACTATAATTACAGAAATCCAGTCCCCTCGTAGTTTTTTATTTCGCAGTTTATCAAAAGAAAACTCATATTTAAAAATGAGTTACCAATTCGTCTTTAGTTTTTGGTCATTAGTAGTTACAAACTAATAACCAATGACTAATGACCAATAACTAATAAAAGAACACTTGCTAACTGCCAAATTATTTTTTTCAAATCAAATCTTCTAACTCCTTTATTTTCGTAATGGGGTCAGTAGTTCTGAAATTTTTAAATAAACATTACAATTTCTTTTTATTTCATTTTGAATTATGATATTTTGTAAATAAATTTGTTAAATTTTATTTTTCAAAAGGAAAAAAAATGAGAACATTTGGAATAATCACTATACTTTTTTTACTTATAACCAACTGCAGTTCACAATATAGCAATCCAATTTTTGTTACGACTAATTTCCCTACCCAATATATTTTAGAACACATTGTTGGAACAAAAGGAAAAGTAATAAATATTGTTCCGCAAGGTGCTTCTCCTCATACTTATTCACCGAAGCCGACAGACATAAGCAGAGTGCAGGTTTCCAATTGCCTTTTTTATGTATCTCCCCTATTGGACGCTTGGGCAGAAAAATTACCGGCAAAATCATTTATCAAGATAATTGATTTTGTTCCCAAAGAAAACCTTTTATATTATGATGAAGATTTAAACTCCGGACATACTCACAGTGAAGAATGTGAGCATAATTCCGGTGATATTGACCCGCACTTCTGGACAGACCCGCTCTCAGTAAAAGCAATGCTCCCAAAATTAGTTGATACAATATGTGCCTTAGACCCTGAAAATAGCAATTCTTATAGAGTAAACGCTGCTGCATTTGAAAAGCGACTTGATTTATTAAACAGGCAAATTGAAGTAATGTTAAAAGATGTTGTCGGCGAAAATGTTCTCCTTTTCCACCCTTCTTTTAGGTATATGCTAAAACGGTATAATCTGAATTATGCCGGAGCCATCGAACTTTCTCCCGGTAAAGAAGCAAGCCCTCGCTATCTTGCAAATTTAATCGAAAAAATTAAAAAATCTGGAACAAAGGCAATTTTTTCAGAACCGCAACTTCCGGACAAACCAGCCAAGGTCATTTCTGAAGCAACCGGTTTAAATATTTTCATTCTTGACCCGAACGGCGGAATTGAAGGAAGAAATTCTTACTGGGACTTAATCCTTTATAATGCACGCACTTTAAAACAAGCCCTTGAAAAATAATGAAAAATATTGCTGTTAGCGTTAATAGTATAAGCTTAAAATTTGGTTCGCATACTGCTCTATGCAATGTTTCTTTTCAAATTGAAGAAGGCAGTTTCATAACTGTCGTAGGTCCTAATGGAGGAGGAAAATCAACTTTACTAAAGGCAATACTTGGATTGATTCAGGTTGATTCAGGAAACATTAGTATTTTTGGCAAAGAGCCGAAGTCAGTAAAAAGAACTGATATTGGATACGTTCCGCAAATTAAAACATTAGACAGAAGTTTTCCAGCTTTGCCGATTGAGTTGGTTTCAACAGGTATTCTCGGTTTCTGGCCCCAGAAAATAAATAAGGAATTAAAGGAAAAATCTATGCTGGCATTAGAAAAAGTCGGTGCTTCTCATCTTTCGGAGCGGCCGCTAAGCAAACTTTCCGGTGGCGAGTTGCAAAGAATTTATCTTGCCCGAAGCATTGCAAGGCATCCAAAATTATTGATTTTAGATGAGCCTGCAACTGGTATTGATTTTGCAAGCGAGAACGATTTAAACCGCCTGATTGACAAATACAAAGTAGAAAACAATGCAACTATTATAATGGTTACTCACGACTGGGAAGCTGCATTTCATCATGCTGATTTTGTGCTAATGCTAAACTGCACCCAAATTTGCTATGCACCGCCAAAAATTGCATTTGAAGAAAAGACGCTACGACGAGCTTTTGGTCATATCGGACACGAACATGAAATGATTTTTGGAGTAAAAGGAAATGATTGAGATTTTTAGCTTGCCTTTCATTCAACGAGCTGCCATTGCTGGTATTTTAATTGGTTTTGTTACAAGCTACTATGGGGTCTTTATCGTTCAAAGGAAACTAAGTTTTCTCGGTAGTGGTCTCGCCCATTCTGCTTTTGGTGGTGCTGCTTTAGGGCTGCTTCTCGAAACTGAACCGCTTTGGGTCGCACTCCCTTTTACGGTAATTATTTCAATTCTAATTGTTTATTTAAAAGAAAAATCAAAATTAAGCGGTGATACTTCTGTCGGTATTCTTTTTTCTGTTGCTGTGGCGCTCGGCATTATATTCCTGTCGCTAAAAAAAGGTTATACAAATGACGCATTTACTTACCTTTTCGGTTCAATTCTTTCTGTGCAAAAAATCGACCTGATTTTTAGTTCTTTTCTTGCTTTACTTTCAGTTGGAACTTTCTTTTCTCAATGGAAAAAATGGGCTTATGCTACTTTTGATGTTGAATTGGCTCAAGCCGATAAAATTTCTGTCCTCAAAGATGAATATATTCTTTCAATTCTAATTTCAGTTACTATTGTTATTTCAATAAAAGTAGTTGGAATTGTTTTACTAACTGCATTTCTTGTGATACCTGCTGCAACGGCGCGGCTTATTTCCTCAACTTTTTTTCAAATGACAATTTATTCAATAATAATTGGAATAGTAAGTTCATTTGTTGGGTTAGTAGCATCAATTCAATTGGATTTGCCGACTGGAGCTGTAATTATATTGATTCAGGCAATATTCTTTATAATCAGCTTGTTTTTTAGCAGGAAGTAGGTTATTTTCTTACAGGGAGTTTTAAAAAGTTGTCATTCTGAATTCTACGATAATAAAAGTGCTTTATTTTAAAGTAGTTGTTAAGAAATATGTCATACTATTAGCAAGCTGATAGCATGACATCTATATTCTTGTCATGCTATCAACTTGTTGATAGTATGACTTAAAAATAGCAACGTAGTTGCGACATTGTAATAGAAATGAAAATAAAAAAACGGAAAGAATCTCGTAGAAATGAGAGCACTCCTACGGAGTTCATTCGTTCTTTGTTTTAGATTTGCAATTAAGATAACACATCTACGATGTTGTTTTTCCCAAAAATGCAATTTGGAAATGCAATTTGCAAGATTGAAAAATGTAGGAAACAAGCATGACAGTTCCCTGCTTATTAAATTGATTTATATAAAGTTAGTATATCAACTAATAATATAATATAATATAATATAATATAATATAATATAATATAATATAATATAATTTTAAAAAAAATTATTTTTTTCTTGCATATATCAATTATTATTTTTAAATTTGAAACAGACTTTTACAAAATAGGAATATTTCATTAGCCGTAAGTGCGATATTGCTGTTTTGTTTGCGGCAAAAGTTCTTTTAATTAATTAACATTTTAAAAATTATTTATGGATTTTATTATGAAAAAAGTAATCTTAGCAGTATTTTTATTTGTCTTAGTTTTTGGATTTTCATTAAATTCAAATGCAGAGAAAGTTAGGACTGCACCTCCTGGATCTACTTGGGATCTACCTGTAAATTCTGCTCCTGGGAAAGCATTTAATGTTGTTGAAATTGAAAATCGTATTTCATGGAGTTGCAATGGTTATGATGGTACTTGTTTTAGTTTAAGCGCTGATAAAAAAGTTTTAACAATTAATGATGTACATTATACTGCAGAACCAATCACCGGGTGGTTTAGTGCAGAACCTGTTAAAGATCCAGAACCACCAATTCCAGACTAAATTTTATTTTGCACAATGTGGATTAATATCATAATGGTATTAATCCCATTGTCTATTATAATTAATAATTAATCGTAAAAAAAATATGAACATAATATGAAAAAATTAATTTTATCTATTGCTACTTTTTTGTTGATATTTTTAATTAGTTGCAATGGAAAAGAAAATGTTATTGAATTTCCACAACAAACATTAACAAAAGTTGATTCCTTTGTTTTGGAAGAAAATGAAGATGTTTTATTATCAATAATTTTAGATTGCAAAATTAACAATAGTGCAGATAAAGTAGTTGTTATTTCAGACAATCAATTAATAGTTTGCTATGATTATAATAATGGAAAAATTATAAATTATAATATTGCCGGTTTAAGTTTATCCGACTCCATTATTAATTATAATCGAATTCCACCAGACAATACTTATGTAATACCACCAAGATATTGTTTAAAGTTTATATCTATAGAAGAATGTAAGAAATATGGTTTCTCAGATGTTGAATTACAATTTATGAATAATAAATTTATGAAGGTAGAATATAATCCTGATAATACGATAAGTTCATTAGCTTTAATTTATATCCCTACATTGTTAAAAGATGATAGTAGAATGATTTATAACACTGCTGCAGTTGTTGAATTCGATTCTTCTTTAAAAATAAAAAAAGTAGTTTTTCCAAATAATACATTGTTTAACTTTACTGTACCTAACACTTTTGCTAATGATTATTTTAATAAGCAGTATTACATAACAAATGAAACCCCAACAAGATATAATCGTTTAAAATTAAAAGACTCTCTTCCGGTTTTATCAATTTATGATGGAAAAGGTGAATTTATAAAAACTGCTTTATTTCTAGATGAACAGTTTATAATTGATGATATTATTGTTAATAATGAAAATTTATATACACCATCTGTAACAATTATAAAGGACAAAATATTTGCAATGTTTAGGTTTGACCCTAATACTTTGTATGATTTAAAATCAAACAAAAAAATTCCAATAGAACGACCTTTAGTTGATTATTCTCAAAATTTTGTTGATTACTCAAAAGCATTAAAAGAATCAAAAAAAGGGAGTAGTACTATAGAATTATTACATAAATATTTACCAATGTCTGCTATAAAGCTATTGAATAATGGAACGAATCTAATTGTTTGTTATAAAGTAATGTTAAAAGATGAAACTTCTTTTATTTTTAGAGAATATGATTTTAATGGAAAATTAATTTCTGAAAGAAGCTTTTTTAATAAAAGTGATAGAAGCATCAGCAATCTATTATACGATAAGATAAATAACTATTTTGTTTTTTTTGTCAGAGGCGAAGAAAATTGGACGATGGAAAAATATAGGTGGTAATATGTTAAAAAAAATATTTATTATATGTGTTCAATGTTTTCTCGTTTATGGTTTTGCCGAACCCAAAATAAACCAGTACATAAAAATAGAAAAACCGGGCAAAGACGACTTAGTCATAGTTGCTTTTCAATATCCTACAGGGTGTATGAAATGCGCTATTCAAAATAATGAAATTATCTCAAATTTGGAAAAAAAATTTCCGAATAAAGTAAAAGTAATTGCTTTGGTTCTTTGCGATAGAGAAGTTGAACTGAAGGCATTTATCAAAAAAAACAATTGGAAATATCCCGCTTATAAAGTGAAGTACCAAGAGTTAAAAGATTACGGTGCAAACGAAAAATCAATGATAAAAATTTACAATTCAAAGTCAGAACTTTTACTTGATTTATTTATTGACGATAATGAAACTAATGCTAAATTAAAAGCATTTATTGAGTTATATTGAAACATTAATTTTGAAATCTCTTTCCCAAATTGAACTTGGGAAGAAGTAATAAAGTATTTATTTTTAATTCATGAATAATTCATGCTAATATCAATCATTATATGCATAAAAAAATATTGTATTTTATAATAATTTTTTTTAACTTTTATATTTGAATTCACATTTATTTTTAAAATAACATTTAATAATTTTATCGGAGTTTAAAATGAAAACAAAAATTTTAGCAATTGCTGTTATTGTTTGCACATTTCTTTTATACAATTCTTCATACTCATTAACAACAATAGTATGTCAAAAAGGTAATGGTTATACTGAAAATGTTAAAGGTAATATAAATCATATTCAATCAACAGGATGTACTCCACATCTTCAACCATTCGATTGTACTATTGAAATTGAATATGTAGGACCTCCAGAGCCCGGTTGTTCAATAGGATTGGGTAAGGTCATATTTGATAATCAAACCGAAACGACTATTAGTACTGACTTATATTCAGTCAGTCCTTTAACTCCGCACCCAACAGGATTGTGCAGTGAAGGTACAATAAAAAGAATAGTCTTTACAAAAACCGGTCGGGAACTAACTGCCTCTGATAGACAAAAAGCACATTTATGTCCATAAAAAAGTATTAATAATGCTTAAACCAGAATTATTCAAAAAAAATAAATAATATAATTTTCCTTCCCAAGTTCAACTTGGGAAGGAGAAGATACAAATAACTTTCCCAAGCTCAGCTTGGGAAAGAGTTCAATGCTAAGTTGTTTCAAATATTTCGAGTATATCATTTAATTTCTACCATTAATAAATAATATTGAATTTATGAAAAAGACGTGTA
>DAIOVK010000060.1:0-11046 GCA_036759045.1 Kapaibacterium sp. (SeqCode)
AAGTTATTAAACCAGAATAATCAATCTCAAAAATATCAAATTCTTTAATATAATTTAAATTAAAAAAATCATTTTCCTTAAATTTGTTCATAATTATAATATATTTTCATTTGAAAAAAGATATATCATTTTTCAGTCGTACCATCAACAAGTTGATAGCATGACAATACTCTTTCTTGAAATTGCAAAAGTGAATAAACCAGAAGTCCTACATCTTCGAGATGTAGGACTTCTTTATTCTATATTAACCATTAACCAATAACCAAAAAGAACGATGTTATAGATGGATTCTGACATCCGTCAGAATGACGAACCGTTTATTTCAATTCATTAATTAATTCGCTAATCTTTACTTGCTTTCTTTCGCCAGTTTCACGGATTTTCATTTCTACGCAACCGGCATCAATGTTTTTCTTACTTACAATAATTTGGTAAGGCATACCGAGCAAATCGGCATCATTAAATTTTACGCCGGGGGATTCGTCGCGGTCGTCGTAAAGAACATCAATTTCATTACTCAATAATTCTTCGTATAAAGATTCGCAAGTATTTTTAACATCTTCAAATTTATTTGTATTCAGTCCAATTAAATGAACATCATAAGGATTAAGAGGTTTTTTCCAGATAATTCCTTTATCATCGTGGTGCTGTTCAATAAAGCAGGCAAGAATACGCTCCACACCAATACCATAGCTGCCCATTATAATAGGATGCTCTTCTCCTTTTTCATCAAGGAAAGTAGCCCCAAGTGCCTGTGAATATCTTGTCCCTAATTTGAAAATATGTCCTAATTCAATTGCATTGACTACTTTCAGAAGTGCATTGCAGTGGGGACAGTTTTCGCCCGATTGAACAACTCTTAAATCAAAGTAACCTTCAATTTTCGCATCACGCTCTAAATCTATGTTTTTATTATGAAAGCCATCTTTGTTCGCTCCACTAACCATATTATTAGCTCCGAGCAAGCGGTTGTCAGCAATTATTTTTATATTTTCTTTTAAATTTACCGGACCGATTGAACCGGCATTAGCTCCAGTATATTCAACCAATTCAGCAGCTTCTGCCGGACGAATAGCTGTAGCTCCAAGGACTGCCTGAAGTTTGGTTTCATTAAGTTCATCATTGCCACGCATTAAAACAAGCACTGGCTTTGAATCAGCGATATAAACGACTGATTTTGCCAATCTGTCTTCAGAAAGTCCGAACTGCTCAATTAAATCATCAATAGATTTTGCGTTTGGAGTTGGGAATTCTTCAATTTGCAGGTTATTATCAATTCTTCCGCAGGTAGCAACGTTTGAAGAAGCCACTTCAAGATTAGCAGCATAGCCGCATTTTTCGCAAACAGCGCAAGTATCTTCACCGAATTCAGATTCGACCATAAATTCCTGGGATTGTTTGCCACCCATAGCGCCGCTTGAAGCACCGACAATGAAGTATTTAATTCCGCATCTGTCGAAAATTTTCCTGTATGCTTCATAATGCTTTTGATAGGAAACATCTAATCCCTCCCAAGTTGCATCTAAAGAATAGGCATCTTTCATAAAGAACTGGCGTCCGCGCATAACTCCGGATTTTGGACGCGGCTCATTGCGGAATTTTGTTTGGATTTGATACCAAATCTGTGGTAGCACTCTATATGATTGTATATGCTGTCTTGCATGGAAGGTAATAATTTCTTCGTGAGTAGGGGCAAGCACCAGCCCGTCGCGATTTTTTATATGAAACATTACATCGCCCATTGCTTCCACTCTGCCAGTTTGCTCCCAAATTTCTATAGGATTTAAAGCCGGCATAAAAAATTCCTGTCCGCCAATAGCATCCATTTCCTCGCGTAAAATATTTATTACTTTCTTTAAAATCCGATAACCGAATGGAAGAAAAGAAAATACTCCTGCTGCAACCTGACGAACCAAGCCAGCACGAAGCATTAATTGGTGTGATGGCATTACTGCTTCTGTTGGCACTTCCTTAAGTGTCGGTATAAAATTTTTCGATATCTTCATATTTCCCTAATTTGTTATTGCTTTAAAAAAACAAAATTAAAAAATGCTTTTCAATAAATTTCTTTTTTTTTATATTAGATATAAAATTTCAAAAATTTTTCTTATTTTGTAAAATTATATTTTAAAAAACATACAATTTAAAAAATTATGAGCAAAAATCAAAAACTAATAATAATCGGCTCGGGACCTGCCGGCTTTACCGCTGCTATTTATGCAGGCAGAGCAAATATTGACACTACAATTTTTGAAGGAATGCAGCCCGGCGGACAACTTACTATTACTACTGAAGTTGAAAATTACCCCGGTTTCCCAGATGGAGTGCAAGGACCGGAAATGATGGAAATATTTCGTAAACAAGCACATAAATTCGGAGCTAAATCTATTTATGAATCAATAACAAAAGTAGATTTTTCAAAACGACCATTTACGCTTTATTCTGATGCAAATAAGGAATATACTGCTGATGCTGTGATTATTGCAACTGGAGCTACGGCACGAAAATTGTATGCAAAGGGGGTTGAGGATTTCTGGGGATTTGGTATTTCTGCCTGTGCTACTTGTGATGGTTTCTTCTATAAAAATGCTGATATTTTCGTAATTGGTGGCGGCGATACCGCTATGGAAGAAGCAAATTATCTCACTCATTTCGGAAAATCAGTTACTGTCGTTCATCGCCGAAACGAATTCCGAGCTTCAAAAATTATGGTTGAACGAGCTAAGAAAAATCCCAAAATATCATTTCTTTTAGATTCAGTTATTGAAGAATTTGTTGGCGAAAGCAAGGGACCTATAAAAAAATTAACTGCTATAAAAGTTAAAAATATAAAAACTGGTGAAATATCGGAGCATCAGGCAGATGGCGTTTTCTTTGCTATTGGACATACACCAAACACTGAGCCATTCAAGGAATACATTGATACTGATGAAAACTGTTATATTATCACAAAAGGAAAATCAACTTATACAAACATTCCCGGTATATTTGCCTGCGGAGACGTCCAAGACCATACTTATCGCCAAGCTATTACTGCTGCCGGAAGCGGCTGCTCTGCTGCTATTGATGCTGAACGCTGGCTCGGAGAACAAGAGTAGAGTTTAGTTTAGTAGAGTTTAGATGGTTTAGTTTGATTAGATTTCTTACTTTCGCAAAGCCCGTGAAACTTTACGGAAGTAAGAAAAAAGTCATGCGAACAGCTTGCTGATAGTATGACTGGAAGAGTAAATCGTAAAAATTTGCTACTAAATTAACTAAAAAAAATATAATAACTTAATAACTTAATAACTTAATAACCAATAACCAACAGCAAAACAAGGAGAAAAACAATGCCCGAAGAAAATTCAATATATATCGTCCTTATAATCGTCTTAATAACCTGGCTTGGAATAGCAACTTCATTATTTGGAATCGACAGAAAGCTAAAGAAAATTGAGAAGAAAATTTCTGAAATAAATAAAAATGAAAATATATGAAAAAATCATACATTGCAGCTATTGGAATTGGAGTCATATCTATTGTTGTTGCCCTTACAATGTTCAATTCATATTCAATAGAATATGCCGATATAGCAACAGCAAAGAAAACCGGGAAAAAGCTGCAAATCCTTGCTTCGCTTGATTCTTTATATGCACCAAAATACGATGGAACTTCTAACATATTTACTTTCATTATGAAAGACGAAAAGCAAGAGACTACTCAAGTAATTTATAATGGCTCACCACCAAATAACTTTAAATTAGCGAAATATTTCGTTGTTAAAGGAGAATACAGAGATACTGCATTTTACGCAAGTGAAATCTACACTAAATGCCCTTCAAAATACGAAGCCGAAGGAATGGAGTTGGAGTAAAGAAGAAAAATAATTATGGAAAAAGAAATTTTAAAAAAAGAATTTAAGAAAAAACTACAACAACTTGTTGAAAGTTTTAAAGAAAAGATATCAACAGTTGATAATCAGTGGACAATTAAAGGTTTTATTGATACTTTTAAAAATATTTATTCTATCTCATCAGATACTAAAATTGTATCTAAAATCCTTGAAATTCATTTGTTTCCTGAAATATTAAAGTTTGCAACTATCAACAATTACAAGCTTGTTCTACCAAAGCATCAGAATTATTATCCAGATATGAGCTTCATAGACAGCAATGATGAACAAATTAAATTTGCTGTGGATTTTAAAACTACATATAGACTACCTAATAAACCTGATTATTGTAATGGATTTACATTAGGTTCTCACGGTGAATATTTTATCAACAGAAATAGTTATAAAAATATTCAATTCCCTTACAATCAATATCTCGGGCATTTTTGTTTAGGAATAATTTATTCAAGGAACATTGAATCAAATATTGAAGAAACTAAAGTATTTGATATTAAAAATTTAAAATCAATTACTTCAGTTATAAAAGATTTTAAATTTTTTGTATGCGAAAAATGGGAAATAGCAAGTGATTCTAGTGGTAGCGGAAACACTGCAAACATAGGTAGTATAAAAAATATTGATGATATTATAAAAGGTAATGGTGTTTTCAAAGAACTTGGTGAAAATTGGTTTGATGATTATTGGATGAACTATTCTAAAATAACCTTTGTTGATGATGAAGGTAAGCAAAAAAGGATAACCAAACTTAATGATTTTTTAAATTATAAAGGGTCTAGCATAGAAAAATTAAAAAAGAAAGGAGAACAATAATATGAAAATATATGTTCCCCCTATAAAATGCCAAGGAATTAAAACAAAATTAGTTCAGTTTATTTTAGAAAACATATCTGAATTGAAATACAATAGATGGATAGAGCCATTTATGGGTTCTGGAGTAGTTGGTTTTAATGCAAGACCTAAAAATGCAATTTTCGCTGATATTAATCCTCATCTTATTAATTTTTATAACGCTATAAAAAATAATAATGTTAATTCGAGTATTGCAAAATTATTTCTAATTGAAGAAGGGAAAAAGTTAGAGAACAAAGGGCAAGAATATTATATAGAAGTGCGAGAAAGGTTTAATCGCACTAATGAGTCACTTGATTTTTTATTCTTAAACCGCTCTTCTTTTAATGGTTTGCTACGCTTTAATAGAAATGGAAAATACAATGTTCCTTTTGGACATAAACCCAAGCGTTTTAGCCAATCATATATTACAAAAATAACTAACCAAATTGAATATGTTCAAAAAGCAATTAAAATTTATAATTGGGAATTCGTATGTAAAGATTTTCGTCAAACATTGAATTTAATTTCAAAAGATGATATTGTTTATTGCGACCCACCATATTTTGGCAGACATGTTGACTATTACAACTCTTGGACAGAGCTTGATGAAGACGATTTGATAAATATGCTAAACAACAATAAATTCAACTATATTCTTTCTACCTGGCATAGCAATAAGTTTAGAGATAATTCTCAAATTAGCAAATTCAATGAGAGTTCAACAATTATTACAAAAGAACATTTTTATCATATTGGAGCAAAAGAAGAAAATCGAAATTCTATGCTCGAAGCATTAGTAATGAATTTTAACAGAAATACTGAAACTATTAGTAAACCAAATACTTTTATTTCTAAACAATTACAATTATTTTAACTTGTGATTATTATGACTCAATTTATAAATTATATAGAAAACTTTAATTTACAAGAAAATTCCTTGTTTTTTGATAATGAAAAATGTTCTACTCGTATTGAGAATTATAAATATAATGGTTTTTCTATTCCAAAATATATAAATGAGTTTTGGACTTCAAAGCAAAGACAGGCGAACTCATTACACGAAGTTTCTTATCGCGCTTGCTTTAAACCACAATTACCACGTTTTTTTATTGAAATATTAACCAAAGAAAAAGATACTATTTACGACCCTTTTTCTGGAAGAGGAACAACCGCATTAGAAGCATCTTTGCTAAATAGAAAAATTATTGCAAATGATATTAATCCATTAAGTTTAATTCTTCTCAAACCACGTCTTAATCCTCCAACAATTTTAGAAATTAACAATAGATTAAATGAAATTATTTTTTCTAATAATTTAACAAGCGATATTGACCTATCAATGTTTTACAATGAAAATACATTATCTGAATTAGTTTCCTTAAAAAATTATTTAATAGAAAAAAAAGAAAATAATTCTGAAGATGAAGTAGATACTTGGATTAGGATGATTGCTACAAACCGATTAACAGGCCATTCCAAAGGTTTCTTCTCAGTTTTTACTCTTCCCCCTAATCAAGCTGTTTCACAAAAAAGCCAAATTAAAATCAATGAAAAAAGGCAACAAACTCCTGAATATAGAAATATTAAAAATCTTATTGTCGATAAATCACGACAGTTATTAGGTGGTATTAATTCTAATATAAGAAAAATGCTATCTGATAATTTTAAATCTACTTTACTTTTAAATTCTGATGCCCGCAATACCCCACAAATAGAAGACAACTCAATTTCATTAACAGTAACCTCTCCCCCTTTTTTAGATATTGTTCAATATGCTGATGATAATTGGTTACGTCTTTGGTTTAATAATTTAAATGCTAATGAAATATCAAAAAATATTGTTATGGCTAAAACAGAAGACGAGTGGCACAATTTTATTTTTGATGTATTCAAAGAACTTTTCCGTATAACAAAACCTTATGGCTATATTGCTTTTGAAGTTGGAGAAGTAAAAAATGGAACAGTCAAACTAGATGAAATTGTTGTAAGTATTGGAATTAAAGTTGGTTTAAAATGTCTCGGCATTATTATTAATGAGCAAATTTTTACAAAAACATCAAATATTTGGGGTGTAAAAAATAACGACAAAGGTACAAATACAAATAGAATTGTTATATTTCAAAAAGGAAGCTAATATGAAAAAATGTGTTTTAGAAGAAAAATTGAATAATTATGAAAATATTGTAAGAGCAATTATTGAAACTTTCAATAATATTGATTTTCATATTATCGTAGAAACCACTATTCATAAAAAAATTCTCAAATTCGACCCAAAAAACAAGTTTGATAACGATTTAATTAATGATTTGAAATTAATTATTAACGATTTTGCTAAATCTTACTCAACAAAACCAATTACATTTGATATATACAAAGAACTCGTTAAACCTCCAAAACCAAAATCTTTTAGAAATAATGAAATTGGAATATTGGCAGACAAACTTATTTCATCAAAGTTTGAAGAGTTAAAACACAAATTAAAAATAATTGAAAAATTTGAAAGATTAAATCTGAATGGTTATCCAGATGAAGTAATTTTCGATAAACAAGGTAGAACAACCTATTTGGAAGTAAAAACAACTTCAAGAAGAGAAACTGGTTCTCCTCGTGATTTTTTCTTTTCACCTCTCACCAACTCCAAAAAGAAAATTACTGATGATGCCCGTCATTTGCTGCTGTGCTTCGATATTGATGAAATTGAGGAAAAACACTTTTTAATTACTGGCTGGTGCTTAATTGATTTGTTCGATGTAAAAGTAACTATGAAACCCGAATTTAACACAAACAATTTAGAACTATACAAACCAGAACATATAATTTACGAGCAAACCTTTAACTAAAATAAAAACACTATGATTGGAAAATTTCTTATATTTATTTCGTTTGCATTAGCTTTGGCTTCCTCTTATTTCTTCTTTTCTGCAAACAAAGATGAAAAGAGAATAAAGAATGCAAGATTTGTTTACTACATTGCCTCTTTTGGTATTTTGCTTAGCTCTGCCCTACTCCTTATAAATATATTAAACCATAATTTCCAATACACATATATTTACAGCTATTCATCGAAAGAGTTGCCTTTTTCACTGCTACTTTCAACGTTTTGGGCTGGACAGGAAGGTTCTTTTCTGCTGTGGAACTTATTCACCGCAATTATTGGGGTGTGTTTCATAAAAAGTATTAAAGGCAAATCTTTAGAACCGTTTGCAATGGGAGTTTATTCCCTGATTTTTGCTTTTATGCTTGTTACTTTAATTGCAAAGAGCCCTTTTGAATTTGTATGGGAAACATATTCAAATAGCAATTTGCAAGCAGGTTTCACTCCAGAAAATGGCAGAGGACTTAATCCAATTTTAGAAAATTTTTGGATTATTATCCACCCCCCTATTTTGTTTATTGGCTATGCACTCCTTGCTGTTCCTTTCTCGATCGCGTTTGCTTCCTTATGTAAAAAAGAATATGAAGAATGGACTGAACTAACATTGCCATGGACAAATATATCAGGGGCAATTCTCGGTTTGGGACTTATGCTCGGTGGTTTCTGGGCTTACGAAACGCTTGGATGGGGTGGTTTCTGGGGCTGGGACCCAGTTGAAAACTCCTCACTTATTCCCTGGATGCTTCTTGTAGCTCTTGCCCACACTCAGCTTGTCCAAAAAAAATCAGGTGGAATGCGAAAAACAAATTACATTCTGGCAATCCTTGCTTATGTTTTCGTTGTTTACTCTACTTTCCTCACTCGTAGCGGAATTTTAAGCAACATTTCAGTTCATTCGTTCATTGACCCCGGAAAAATCGTTTATTTTATTCTTCTTGCTTTCCTGCTGCTTTTCTTTCTTATGGGAATGGTTCTGTTTTTCATTAGATTTAAAAATATTCCCAAAGCAGAAAGTTCCTACAAATTAACAAGCCGCTCATTCTTAATTGTATTCGGAACAATTATTATACTTGTTTCTACGTTCATAATCGCTTACGGAACAAGTTTTCCAATCATTACAAGCATTTTCGGAACCCTGCAATCAATGGAAATTTCTTTCTATGACAAGATGAATTTCCCGTTCATTATTTTAATGATGATTTTAAACGGACTTTCACTTTTTTTCGCTTGGAATGGAAATCTAAAAAACAAGCTATTAAAACAATTAGCAATTCTTTCGGCAATTTCAATCATTATTACAGCTATTCTTGCTTTTACGGCACTTGACCAATGGGCTTTCATTGTTTTAGCTTTTTCAGCAATTTTTTCTATAGTTTTAAATTTATTTATTTTGTTTAAAAAATTAGGGAAACAATCTAACAAAATAGGTGCTTATTTATCTCATATCGGTATTGCACTCCTTTTTCTCGGAGTGATTGGCTCTGGTGGCTATTCCGAATCCGAGCATTTGATTTTACCTATAGGAGCAAGCGGTGAAAAGCTGGGCTACAAAATCACTTTCAAAGGAAAAACTCAAATTGAAAAAAATAAAAAAGACAGAGAAAAATTTACTTATAATGTTGAAATTGAAAAAGACGGAAAGAAAACAGAACTTCACCCAATCGTAAATTGGAGCAGTTTTAATGAATGGCAGTATCCATTTTTCGAGCCGAGCATAAAAACCTCGTTTTTTGAAGATATTTACGTTTCACCTAAATCTGTTGAAAACGATACTTCTTTTCAAAGAGTTGATTTATATGAAAATGAAACTGCGATTTGCACTGCTGATTCTATGCTTGAAATGCGATTAATTTCGCTTGATACTTCTAAATTAGATGTAATGCAAGATGGTTTCAGAAAAGTTTTTGCTACTGTCGTTGAATTTAAAAAGGCATCACAGATTATTAGAGATACACTATATACTGTATTAAACCAAGAAAAAAACTTATATAATCCTGTTTGGTATTCAATTTCAGGGACGAATGTCCGCATTGGGTTGGTAGAATGTAATTTTGATAATAGCAAATTCAGAGCTACTTACAAATTCGCCCGTGAAATTTTTACTTTAGAAATTGCAAGAAAGCCATTCATTAATTTTGTATGGCTTGGAACAATTTTCGTTGTTATTGGATTTTTCTTTGCAATGTATAGCAATATAAAAGAAAGAAGAAATAATTGAATAACTATCCATAATGATAATTAAGGAGTTAGGATATTTGCCCCATAAAGAACGATTTAGCTGTTATTCTCCATAATAAATTATGGAGTTACTCTAATTATCAGAATAACTCCCAAATTTATTTGGGAGATCTTCATTTGCTTCCTTTTTTTTTTCACTCCTTCCCAAGTTGCACTTGGGAAGGAAGATTTCATTTAAAGCTGTGCTTTACTTCATAAATGAAGAGTAAAAGCAGAACTTTTGAAAAAGTTTCCTTCCCAAGTGCAGCTTGGGAAGGAGTGAAATCTAAACTATATTTTCTTAACTATTTAAATTGCATAAAACAAAATAATATATTTCTAAAATCGTTTTAAAATAAATTTTATAATAAAAAATATGGAGTAAAAATGTTTAAAAAATTTAATATCTTCTTAGGAGCGTTAGCAGTATTAGGAATGCTCTCAATCGGCGCCTGCTCAAGCAATAAAGATGAAGACAGCAGTGATTTCAAACGCCCTGTTTTGGTTGACGAAGGTACGAATAGCAATCAAATGGTTTTAGCATCAGCTACAGAAAATTTAGGCGAAGCAGCAAAAGATGAAAAAGTTTCAGTTGAAGTCTTTGCTCTAAAATCTGTTTCTAAAGCAACAAAAGGCAAAGCAATAGATTTCACATGGAATGATGGAAAAAAAGACATTTCCTTTGCTAAATATACAAAAGGTAAAGTTGTATTTTTAAATTTCTGGGGAACTTGGTGTCCACCTTGCCGAAGAGAGATTCCAGATATAATTCAAATTAGCAAAGACCTTAAAGATAAAGATTTCGTTGTTATTGGAATCGCATTAGAACACAACCCAGCAACAGCTTTGGAGCAGGTTAAAACTTATGCACAAAAAAATGAATTCAGTTATATAAATATTGTAGATTCAAAAAAAGAATTAGCTAATGCTTATGGAGGCGTAAACAATATTCCGGCTTCATATTTCATTGATAAAAATGGAAATATTAAAGATATGGTAGTCGGTTCGAAATCTAAAGCAGAATTTATGAAAATCATTAATAAAGTAATGCAATAAATAATGATTAATGATTAATGATTAATGATTAATTGTTAATTGTTAATTGTTATTGGGTTATTGGGTTATTAGTTATTGGTTAAAAAAACTAATAACTAATAACTAATAACTAATAACTAATAACTCAACTTTCCTAGTTGTCATAAGTGTGTGTAATATAAGAATAATAAAAAAA
>DAIOVK010000061.1:0-10987 GCA_036759045.1 Kapaibacterium sp. (SeqCode)
ATCATTATTGAAGAGCATAAGAAAAGGAATATCAGCTGCACAATCAAACATTTTCCCGGACACGGTAGCTCTACTGCGGATTCACATCAGGGATTAGTTGATGTTACAAACACATGGAGAGAAATAGAGCTTATTCCTTTCAAAAAGCTAATAAGTGAAAAGAAAATTGATGTTATAATGACTGCTCATATTTTCAATGCAAATCTCGATGCAAATTATCCTGCTACTCTTTCTCATAATGTTATGACAGGGATTTTGAGGAATCAGTTGCAATTTGATGGTGTAATCATTTCTGACGATATGAATATGAAGGCAATTTCTGATTTTTATGGATTAGAAACCGCTATAGAACTTGCAATTAATGCTGGCGTTGATATTATTATGTTTGCTAATAATATTTCTTACGATGAAAATATTGCAACGAAAGCAATTTCCATTATAAAACAATTAATTAAAGATGGAAAAATCAGTAAGGAAAGAATAAACGAATCATATAACAGGATTAGGAAATTAAAGAATAAGGTTTTGGCGTAAATTCAAAAGATACTTTACTACAATAAGAATAGAAAGTAATACTATTCACTTGTTATTCGTATGATTATTATAGTATTTATATCAGCGTTTTTCCGATGACTTGCAAAGTCATTGGGTAACTTTCTTTACAGCATACAAACAACAAGTTGATAGCATATTGTATTTTTTTAAAACTCCTTCCCAAGTTGAACTTGGGAAGGAGAAGTATTTTTAGATGACAGGCATGCCTGTCATCTACATTTTTGAATAGCATATATCCGATGACTCGCAGTCATCGGATATATACTTAAAAAATCTATTTTGCAAATTGCTTTCTTATAATGTTGAGAGCTGCACCTGCCTTGAACCACTCAATTTGCGTTTTGTTGTAGCTGTGGTTTGCAAGGAATTTATCTTTGCTGCCGTCGGCGTGGGTTAAATTGATTTCAAATGGATTGTTTGGAGCAAACTCATTTATTCCAAGAATGTCGATAATATCATCTTCCTGCACTTTATCGTAATCATTTTTATTAGTAAAGGTTAAAGCTAAAATGCCCTGCTTTTTCAGATTAGTTTCGTGAATACGTGCAAATGACTTTACAAGCACTGCCTTAATACCGAGATGACGCGGCTCCATTGCAGCATGTTCACGTGAAGAACCTTCGCCATAATTTTCGTCTCCAACCACAATTGTTGGAATACCGCTTAACTTATATGCACGCTGAGTTTCAGGCACAGCAGAATATTTTCCCGTCAACTGATTTTTTATGAGATTTGTCTGCCCATTGAAATCATTCACAGCACCAATCAGCAGATTATTGGAAATATTATCAAGATGACCGCGGTAACGAAGCCAAGGACCTGCCATAGAAATGTGGTCGGTAGTGCATTTTCCCTTTGCTTTAATCAGCAATCGCATCATTAGAAAATCTTTCTCGTCGCTTGGCTCGAATGGTTCAAGCAATTGCAAACGTTCTGATTTAGAATTAACAACAACTTCAATGCTGCTTCCATCTTCGGCTGGTGCTTGGTAGCCGGGGTCTTTCACATCAAAACCTTTTTGAGGTAGTTCTTCTCCTTGTGGTTCGTCTAACATCACCTCTTTGCCATTTTCATTCATTAGCTTATCTTTCATAGGATTGAAAGTGAGTTTTCCAGCGATTGCAAGTGCTGTAACAATTTCAGGTGAAGCAACGAAGCTGTGTGTGTTTGGATTCCCATCATTTCTCTTGGAAAAATTACGATTGAAAGAAGTAATTATACTGTTCTTTTCCTGCTTATCTGCTCCTTGCCTTGCCCATTGCCCAATACAAGGTCCGCAGGCATTTGCAAGCACAACACCGTCAATCTTTTCAAAAAGACTAATCAATCCGTCCCGTTCAATTGTATAGCGGATTTGCTCGGAACCGGGTGTAATAGTAAATTCGGATTTTGCCTTTAAATTCTTTTCTATCGCCTGTTTTGCAAGCGAAGCAGCCCGCGTTATGTCCTCATAAGAAGAATTAGTGCATGAGCCGATTAAGCCAACATCAAGTTTTTTAGGCCAGCGATTTTCTCTGACGACATCGGCAAATTTGGAAAGCGGAGTTGCTAAATCCGGAGTAAAGGGTCCGTTGATATGCGGCTCAAGCTCTGAAAGATTTATTTCAATCAGTTGGTCGAAATACTTTTCCGGCTCTTCGTAAACTTCCTTGTCACTTCTTAAATAACCAATCATTCCATCGGCTAAATCTGCAATTTCATTGCGACCTGTTGCAACAAGATAATTCTTCATTTTCTCATCATAGCCAAAGATTGAAGTAGTAGCACCGATTTCGGCACCCATATTGCAAATAGTACCTTTACCGGTGCAGGAAATTGAGTCAGCACCTTCACCGAAATATTCAACAATGCAACCGGTTCCACCTTTAACCGTCAGTATGCCGGCTACTTTTAAAATAACATCTTTTGCTGAAGTCCAGCCGTTCAATTTTCCAGTCAGTTTAATCCCAATCAGTTTTGGAAACTTGAGTTCCCATGGCATACCAGACATAACATCAACGGCATCGGCACCTCCAACACCAATAGCGACCATTCCCAGCCCACCGGCATTAACAGTATGGGAATCGGTTCCAATCATCATTCCGCCGGGGAAAGCATAGTTTTCCAAAACAACCTGATGGATGATGCCAGCACCGGGTTTCCAAAATCCAATGCCATACTTATTAGAAACTGATTCTAAAAAGTCGTAAACTTCTTTATTTAGATTTTTAGCAAAAGCAAGGTCTTTCGAAGCACCTTCTTTTGCAATAATCAAGTGGTCGCAATGAACGGTGCTTGGAACTGCAACTTTGGGACGTCCGGCTTGCATAAATTGAAGGAGAGCCATTTGAGCAGTAGCATCTTGCATTGCAACCCTATCGGGTGCAAAATTCACATAATCCTCTCCACGAGCGAAATCTTTCAATTCATTTTCATCAAACAAATGGGCATAGAGAATTTTCTCAGCAACAGTAAGCGGTTTTTTTAAATTCTTTTTTGCATTATTTACTTTCGTCGAAAAGTTTGAATAATGCTTTTTAATCATATCAATATCGAATATCATAAAACCTCCAAAATGTATTTATAGAAAAGAATATATTTCATTTTTAGTCATACTATCAACAAGTTGTTCGCATGATTTTTCTTTTCACACCTTCCCAAGTTGCACTTGGAAAGGCAACTTTCACAAAAGCTCTGCTTTTTCCAGTCATACTATCAACAAGTTGTTCGCATGACTTTCTTTTCACTTTCGTAAATTCCTCGGAGCTATGCGAAAGTTTAAGCCAGATGCAAGATATCTTATAAGTGAATTAATCTTTATCCACAGAACACACTGATAATCACACAGACAGCACTGATTTTTTATAACTAAGTGAATTAATCTTTATCCACAGAACACACTGATAATCACACAGACAGCACTGATTTTTTATAACTACTTATAAATTTAAGTTCGTTTAATGTTTTTTCATTATGGAAAGATATCTGGTCAAATATTTGTGAACCTTCAATCTGATAATCGTTTCTTCTTTACTCAAAATTCCTGATTCAAACAAAGAGATAGTTGCATACAAAGTATCATTAGCAACTGGTCCTTTTATTATTTCATAATTATGGAAAATTTCACCCTTTCTGTTTGCTATTATAAAATCCAACCAATCAACATCAGCTTTACTAAAAATTTTAATTCTTAAACTTTCATCGTTGAATAAATCATTATTTATTTCATAAACTGAAATAATTGCCTTAGCTGCTCCACCGACTCTTCTTTTTTTTATTTCAGCCCATCTTTCCGCCTGAATTTGATTTGTTGTAGTGTAAAATCCTTTCCCGAAATCAAGTAATCGCTGTATATTTTGAATAACAGGTTTTTCAATAATTTCGGTACTTCCATGATATAGTTTCATTTTTGATTTTTAATAAAAGTTATAATTTCATCAATAGTATAGCTTTTACTTTGAGTATGCAATACTTCAAAACCTTCTTCTAAAAAATTGAATACATCGTATTTTTTAAAATCATTTAATGCTTCTTTGCCTGCTTTATTTGTTTTCGTTCTGTAACTTTCAAGGCAAAATAAGATAAAATTCTGTATTTCATTTAATTTATTCATAATCAGACAAAATCCGGAAAAATTAATTCTTTATTTTCTTTTTCATATTCTAATAATTCAAATAATTTTTCAGTGGTTAAATGCCAAATCTTTGATTCTTCGTCAGTTAATACTTCGTATAATTCAGTTGAATAAAGATATTCCAAAGCATTTTTAAAATCAAGGTTCAATTTTTCTATAATATATGAAACAAGCATTTGAATTTTAAACGGAATAATTGCTGTGTAATCCTGATTTTTCATTTCATTTTATTCAGTGTATTCAGTGGCTCAATCTTTCTTTTAAGAGCACACTTTTTTAATTATTAATTATTAATTGTTAATTATTAATGTTTAATTGTAATTTCGATCATTTTAATACACCCATTGCTGACACGTTTTAAAATACTCTTTAAAGTAATATTAATAACAAGTTGTTCGTTTTACTTATCTTTTCACTTTCGTAAAGCTTCTCGGAGCTTTGCGAAAGCTTTAATTCTGATGTAAGACATCTTATAATTAGGTCAGCGAATCTTAAATTAAGAATTTTTCAATTTTTTCATTTCTTCTAAAGTAATAAATTTTCTTTTCTCTTTTTTTTGAGCTTCAATAATGTAAGATGAATACTTTTTGATGTCAAAATCAAATTCAGCAAATATTTTTTCTCTTACTTTTCTTACTTCTTCTACGATATTATCTTTCCACATTTTAAACCTCCAAAAGTTCTAATGGTGTACATAAAATAGGTACATGTAAAAAATTATCTTTGTTAAACTTATTAAGTTTATAAGAAACAACAGCATTTGCTATATGTTTACAATTCCAAGACAGCAAATAATCAATTTCAAACCAGACTGTAGAAGCTAGATGAAATGCATCAGCTTTTGATTTCATAGGAATGTTTAGAAGTTCAATATATTTTAAAGCTAAGTTATCAATTTTCTCATCATATTCTAATGAAGGAATATCTGAAACTACTGATAATCTTTTTAGGGCAGCTTCATTATCACCTTTTTTAATTTCTTCTATTACAAATTGCGAAATAAAACAGTTAAATTTAGGTTTTGCATTTTGCCACCAATCTTGTGTAATCTGTTGTTGTCCGGCAACAACTAAATCTCTGCTTGGTTTTGCTGTTAAATAGCTAATAACGCTCGTTTCTAAATATACTGTTTGTTTTTCCATACATATTAAACGAAAAAGTAAAGATTTAAGTTTTTTCAATTAATTTTTAAAAGTAGTTTCTTCCAATCATACTAACAACAAATTGACAATATAACTTTTCTTTTTACTTCGTAAAGTTTCTTGAGTTTTGCGAAAGCTTAAATAATTTTCTTGCTTCATTCTGCGATTCAGATTAAAATTTTAAGAACTCAAATACTATTTATAAATATATGCAAATTGTAAATTCTAATAAAATTTACACATATCTCAAAAATAACATTAATTAGTCAAATATTCAACAAAATTGATAAATTAATTTTAAATTTCATAACTCCAGATCCCTTATCGAAAAAAGATTTAAGAGATTTGCCTCTTTAAGAATAATTGCTCTTTTTATCTCTATAATAAATTATGGAGTTACTCTAATTTCAGAATAACTCCCAAATTTATTTGGGAGTTGTGATATTACTCCCAAAAACTTTGTTTTTTTAGCAAAATTTTTAGAATAATTTTAGAACTCCAGATCCCTTATCGAAAAAAAAGAGTTAAGAGATTTGCCTCGTAAAGAATAATTGCTCTTTTATCTCCATAATAAATTATGGAGTTACTCTAATTTCAGAATAACTCCCAAATTTATTTGGGAGTTATACTATTACTCCCAAAAACTTTGTTTTTTTAGCAAAATTTTTAGAATAATTTCAGAACTCCAAACTCCTTAACGATAATAATAGAATTAAGAGATTTGCCTCGCACCGAAAAATTGCGATATTAATCTCCATAATAAATTATGGAGTTACTCTAATTATTAGAATAACTCCCAAATTTATTTGGGAGTTTTATGATAGGAATTTTATCAATTTATTTTATATCAGAACTTTCTTAATTGCGAAATAAGAAACTACAAAGAATCTGAAGTCCTTCATTTTGTTTGTAGCTTAAGCTACGATATGATATTACTTTTTTATATATGTTATCTTTTTAAAATTTCAAAACTATGTTGATTGCGAAATAAAAACTACGGGGGGCATAAACTCTAAAGGTAATGATTTCTTTAGTTATTAGCTTATCTCTTTCCAAATATCAATAAATTCAGAAAGAATCATTGCTGTTGCACCCCAAAGTGCTGTTGATTTATGAATTTTCCATAAAGGCACATCTACAATTTGATTATGTAAATTCCATTTCTCAATTATTATATTTTCTTCATTAAGGAAAAAATCTATTGGATAAAAAAATGCTTCTTCAACCTCATCTTTATTTATATTTAAATCCGGAACTTTTTCAGTAAAAGCAATAAAAGGTGTAATATTAGTTTTTGAAGGGGGGACGTAAAGATTTGATAATTGACCTATAATATTGTTTGCTTCTATTCCTACTTCTTCTTTTGTTTCGCGGATTGCAGCAGCAAGAGGAGTTTCACTTTGTTCCAAACGACCACCGGGGAAACTGATTTGTCCGCGATGAGAAGCAAGTCTGTTACTCCTTAAAGTAAATAATATATCGAAAGTATTTTGGTTTTTACAAAGCAGAAGCAGAACGGCACTTTCATAATAATTCTTATCTGGAACGAGTTTTCTATATGGTATATTATTTATTAAGGGCGCCATTTTCAGTTGTGATTTCTGTCCGGGTAAATTTTTTTTAAATCGTTTTTGCAAATTTTCAATAATGATTTGATTATCTTGATTATAATTCATATATTTAAGTTTTTAATCTTGTAATTTTAAATTTTGTTTTTTAACATAAAGAGTTAATGAATAAAAACAAAGATAAAGACGAAGATTTTTTTAAAAAAGTATATAGCATTGTAGAAAGAATACCTTGCGGCAAGGTTACAACTTACGGAAGTATAGCTAATGCAATAGGAATAAAATCATCAGCGCGTTTGGTTGGATGGGCATTAAATTCTGTGGCTGGCAATCCACATCTGCCTTGTCACCGAGTTATTAATCGAAATGGCGAATTGACTGGAAAAAGGCATTTTGCATCTCCAACACTAATGCGTGAGCTTTTAGAAGAAGAAGGCATTACTTTTATTAGTGATGCCGTTGATTTAAGTAAGCATTTTTGGGAAGCGGGTTCTAATTATTAATTGTTAATTATTAATTGTTAATTGTTAGGTTATAGGGTTATTAGGTTATTGTGTTATTGAGTTATTATTCTATTGTAATAAATCGTTAAAAGACTTATAAAATTGTGTCATTTCGAAACGAAGTGAGAAATCTCAAAAGTCACTGCTACCACGAAACTTGAGATTCCTCACTTCGTTAACAATGACATCTTTACATTTGTCTGTCATTCTGAACGAAGTGAAGAATCTCAAATTCTTTGGTAACAATGACTTGTGAGATTCCTCACTTCGTTTCGGAATGACAGGGTAAACTGATGTCATCTCCATTAAAATAAAGTTATTACTTCATTCTGGGGTTCGTAATGATAAGAAATGTTTATCAGGTTTTCAATGAATTACTGCACTATATAAAAACTATAAACCATAAACCATAAACTATAAACCGAGAACCGACAACTGACTACCCCTTAAAAAGATATTAAATAAGAAAAAAAATGTAAAATATTAAAAAAATAAATGGAGTAAATTGTGGATTTATTTGAAAAATGTTTCAACTTTACAAAAGCAGATGAAGTAAAAAAGCTTGGTCTGTATCCTTATTTTCACCAAATCCAGGAAAATGAAGGACCTGTTGTAATGGTTGAAGGTAAAAAGATGATAATGGCTGGCTCGAATAACTATCTTGGTTTGACAGCTAATCCAAAGGTAAAAAAAGCAGCAGAAGACGCAGTCCATAAATACGGAACGGGCTGCTCCGGCTCAAGATACCTAACCGGCACATTAGATTTACACATAGAGTTAGAAGAAAGATTAGCAAAATTTCTGGGATTTGAATCAGTTCTTTTGTTTAGCACTGGCTTTCAAACAGCGCTTGGCATTCTTTCAACACTTGCACAAAAGGGTGATTATATAATTTCTGACAAAGAAAATCATGCCTGCATAATTAGCGGCGCAATGATGGCTAAAGGTGGTTTTGCTGAATTTGTCAGATATAAACATAATGATATGGCAGACCTCGAAAGAGTACTTGCTACAGTGCCAGAATCCGCTGGAAAATTTATTGTTACTGATGGCGTTTTTTCGGTTACCGGTGAAATAGTGAATTTACCTGAACTTATTCAAGTAGCTCATAAATACGGTGCAAGAGTTCTCGTTGATGATGCACACTCAGTTGGTGTTATCGGAAAAGGTGGAAGAGGAACTGCAAGCCATCATAATTTAACCAAAGAAACAGATTTGGTTATGGGAACTTTCTCAAAAACTTTTGCTTCTCTTGGCGGGTTCGTTGCCGGACCTGAAAGAGTAACAAATTATCTTAAGCACCAATCAGCAGCAATTATTTTTAGTGCAAGCCCAACGCCTGCATCGTGCGCTGCAACTCTTGCTGCTCTTGATATTTTGGAAGAACAACCTGAACTTGTAACAAAATTAATCTCTAACTCCGATAAAATGCGTAAAGGATTTAAAGAATTAGGATTTAATGTTATTGAAAGTCAAACTGCTATTGTCCCTGTAATTTTGGGCGATTTCGATTTAGCATTACAATTCTGGAGAAAACTTTTCGATAGAGGAATTTTTGTTAATGCTTTCGTCCCACCAGGTGTGCCTCCTAATATGAGTATGATGAGAACAAGCTATATGGCTACTCACGAAGACGAGCATTTAGAAAAAATACTTGAAGTATTTCAAATTGTTGGAAAAGAATTTAATCTTATATAGACAAAATATTATTGGATGTTCTAAAAAAGGTCATTCTGAGTGCAACGAAGAATCTCTGAATCCTTGCTACCACTGAATTATAGATTCTTCACTGCGTTCAGAATGACAGACTATATTTATTTTTTAGAACTTTCCTTATTTCTTTTACTTATATTTAAAATAAGATATGAAAATACATGAATATCAGGCGAAAGAGTTGCTACGTAGATTTGACGTGCCACTCTTAAAAGGAGTACCTGTTTTTTCACCTGAAGAAGCAGGAAAAATTACTTACGAAGAATTTCAATCGAAAGGCATAGGAACTGTTGTTTTGAAAGCTCAGGTTCATGCTGGAGGACGCGGAAAAGGTATTGTATATGATATCAAAAACAATACTCCAATGAAAATTTTCGAAAAACAAGTACGCGGAGTTAATATTATCAGCAAAGAAAATATTGCTGATAAAGTTTATAACTATGCTAAAGCGATGCTCGGAAACAAATTAGTAACAATTCAAACAGGCGAAGCCGGAACGATTATTAACCGTTTGTTTATTGAGCAAGGTACAGAGATTGAAAAAGAATATTATACCAGCATTGTTTTAGACAGACAAGTAGGGAAAAATCTTATTATGGTATCAACAGAAGGCGGAATGGAAATCGAAAAAGTTGCTGCCGATACTCCGGAAAAGATTTTGAAAGAGCATATTGACCCGGCGCTAGGTTTGCAGGCATTTCAGACGAGACGTCTCGGATTCGGACTCGGCTTAAAGGGAGATGCTCTGAAAAGTTTTACTAAATTCATTCCAAAATTGGTGAAAGCATATATAGAATTAGATTGCAGTATGCTCGAAATTAATCCGCTTGTTTTGACAAAAGCTGGTGAATTTATCGCTCTTGACGCAAAAATCAATTTTGACGATAGCGCCCTGTTCCGCCATCAGGAATATGCAGACCTTCGGGATATAACAGAAGAAGACGCTTTGGAAGTAGAGGCAAGCAAATACGATTTGAATTATATAAAGTTAGATGGTAACGTTGGCTGTATGGTAAATGGTGCGGGGCTTGCAATGTCCACAATGGATTTAATCAAGCTATCCGGTGGTAACCCTGCAAACTTCTTAGATGTTGGCGGCGGAGCTAATCCAAATAGAATAGCAAATGCTTTCCGCATTATGCTTAGCGACCCAAACGTAAAAGCCGTTCTTATCAATATATTTGGTGGAATAGTCCGTTGCGATAAAGTTGCTGACGGCATTGTTCAGGCATTACAAACTGTAAAAGTCGATGTTCCGGTAATTATACGCTTAGATGGAACTAAAGCAAAAGAAGGTAAGAAAACACTTAAACAATCCGGAATGAAATTTGAAATTGCGGAAAATTTTGAAGATGCTGCTAAGTTAATAACGAAAGTTGTTTCAAAAGCAAGCTAAATATTCTAAACATACACTAAAAACAGCCCGATTTTGCTTGCATTTTCGGGCTGTTTTGCATAAGCATCTTCAAAATATTTTAATATTTAACTCGTTTTATATTAATTGATTATTTTAATCAAAAAATTGGAGCAACAAAATGGAAATGGAATTAGAACAAAGCAACCAAGAACCATTAACTTTTGAAAAAATGCTTATGCTTTTCAGAGAAACAAGAAAAGCGATGGAGCAATCAACAAAGCAATTTCAAGAAACTCGTGAAATGATGCGCGAAACTTCGAGAGAAACTGCTTTAAGATTTAAAGATTTAGAAAATCTACATAAGAAAAATGATGAAGAACATCAGGCAGCAAAGAAAGAATTGGAACGAATAGAAAGAATTCAGCAGAAGAAATATAAGCAATTGGAAAGTATGTTTACAGGGCAGTGGGGAAAATTAGTAGAATCGCTTGTTGAAGGAAAATTGGTTTATATTCTTAAGCAAAGGAACATTGACG
>DAIOVK010000062.1:0-10957 GCA_036759045.1 Kapaibacterium sp. (SeqCode)
ATTTACCACCTTATTGGATGCTAAAAGTTGTCCAACGTATTGGTAGCGGGGTACATTTCGACTACGCTCAATAACCAATTATTAATTATTAATTGTTAATTATATTTTAACAATAACTTAATAACTTAATAACTTAATAACTTAATAACCTAATAACCTAATAACCTAATAACCAATAACCAATTAGCTTATAGCTAAAAGCTGATAGCTAACACCAAAAGGAGAACCAAATGGCAACAACAAGAATTGATGATTTAAGAATGCTCGACCCGGTGCTAACAACAATCGCGCAGGGCTATTCCAATGCTGCAATGATAGCTGAACATCTTTTTCCAACAATTGAAGTATCTAAATTGAAAGGAAAAATCCCCGTCTTTGAAAGAAATGCTTTTATAGTAAGAGATACTCATCGCGCAATTCGTGCAAATTCAAACAGAATTCCGCCTTCAGACATTAATTTTATTGAATTTGAAACAAAAGAAAAAGACATTGAAATTGCAATTGATTACATTGAAGAAGAGGAATCTCTTGAAGGTAGCTTGCTCGAACATCGTTTAGCCAAGGAATTACGTGATATTCTTTTGCTCGGGAAAGAAAAGGAAGCTGCCGACTTGGTTCAAAATCCGAGCAATTTTATTAATGATTTGAAATTAGTTATAACTGAAGATACATGCTTCAACGACTACTACAATAGTACCAATCCATTACTGGTGATTAAAGATGCAATGGTAAGTATTAAAGAACGTATTGCACACTATCCCAACACAATGATTATTGGAAATGAATGTTACCAAACGCTTTTAGAACACCCAAAAATTGTCGAAAAAGTGATGTATTCTGGAATATCGAAGGTAACAAAAAAAATATTAGAACAATTATTTGATATTTCAAATATTCATATTGGCCTTTCTGTATATTCTGAAGATGGCGAGAATTTTCAGGATGTTTGGAAAGATAACATTATCCTTGCTTACGTTGACCCAAGCAATCAGAACAGAAGCGAATTTAATCCAAGTTTCGGTTATACTTTACAAAGAGCTGGTATGCCGGAAATTGATTCTTACTACGAAAATGGTGGAAAAACAAAAATTATACGAGCAACCGACAATTATGCAATAAAGGTAACCGCAAGCGATGCCTGTTACTTAATTTCCAACACAAATCATCCATTAGATTAAAAGGAAAAATTATGTTAAAACCAGATAAAACATATCAACCGATTCAAACCGTTACAGTCAAAGCTGTAGAGGATTTACCCGCTTTCCGCTTCGTTTCACATCTTGGTTCAGTTTGTGCTGAAAATCAAAAAGCACTCGGTGTTTCCGATGTAAACTGGCTTAAAGATGAATACTCTTCAGTAATTACATTAGGAACCATTGCGATTGAAACCACAACAACGATTAATATTGGCTCAGCAGTTGCAACTTCAACAGGTGGAAAAGCAAAACCAGCTGGAAGTGGAAATGAGATAAATGGAAGAGCATTAGATTCCTGCAATGGTGCCGGTTTCATTAAAATCAGCATTGTCCCGTAGTTTTGAATTATACTTTAATCTTCTTCCCAAGTTGAACTTGGGAAGGAGAAAAAAAGGGATGTGCTATAAGTTTGATGTACGTAAAATTTTTTCAAGAAAATAAAAACCAAATGAAATATGCTAATAAGGTCTTGAAATCGGTTTCCCATTTTTCTACTAAGGTTTATTATTAGAATAAGGTTTTATGGCTTTTATTATTAGTATAATTTTCAAACAAGAAACCTTATTTTTCATTAATAACCTTAGTAGAAAAAAATCATCAAAGAACAATTAACCTTATTAGCTTATTATTAACTCCAGATAAATATTGGGCATTTCGACTACACTCAATGCCCAAAGAAAAATAACCCAATAACAAAAAATGAAAACAACAATTAATTTTATATTACGACATTCTGCTTGGATTTGTTTGATTTTAGTATCAATTCTATTATTAAATCCAATAATTGCAGAATTCAGGACGCTGCTTCTAATCACAGCTTTTGAAGCAGTAGCTCTCTTTTTGTCTGGCATATCAGTCTATGTATTCACAAAAATTGATTTCATAAATGAGCAATCCTATAGCGTTTTAGGATACATATTTTTAAGTGTACATATTTTAACCGGAATGACTGTCCTTGGAGTATATTTAGCACAATTCGGCGGATAATATGAAAATATTTTATATGCTCGTTCTGCTCGTTTGCTCAGTTTCGGCTCAAACTAATATACAATTAACCTGCAACCTCAATTTACTCAAAGCATCAAAAGACAGTGCTATTGCTCAACTCGGGGTTATTGAAAAAACAAAAAGAAACGATGGAGCAGATATTGAGAAATATTTAAAAAGTACTTTTACTAATAAAAGCAGTTCTTATTGTGCTGCTGCGGTTTATTGGTGCTTTTTCTCGGCAGCTACTGATTTAAAAATAGGATTTTATCAAATTCCAATAAAACGCACCGCACTTGCTAATGGGATTTTTAACGATGCTCTTTTGCGTGGAAAAAAAACAAAATTTGCACCCAGAGAGCATTCTTTGATAATATGGAAATACCCTAATAGCTGCTTTGGGCATATTGAAAGAATAATAAGCGTTGAAAAAGCCGGCTGGGTTACTACTGTCGCTTTTAACGTCAGTGGCTTTTCAACAAAATACAAAAAGAAAACTGAAGGTGTTTTTCTAAAAAAGAGAAATATATTTCATCAACTTGGAAAAATGCGAATAAGAGGAATGATTTCATTTGTTTAAATCATTAAAATCATATATACTCCTTCCTAAGTTGCACTTGGGAAGGAGAGAAAAAGGGATGTGATATCAGTTTGATGTACATAAAACATTTTCAAGAAAATAAAAACCAAATGAAATAAGCTAATAAGGTTGTGAAATCGGTTTTCCATTTTTCTACTAAGGTTTATTATTAGAATAAGGTTTTATGGCTTTTATTAAAAGTATTATTTTCAAACAAGAAACCTTATTTTTCATTAATAACCTTAGTAGAAAAAAATCATCAAAGAACAATTAACCTTATTAGCTTATTATTAACTCCAGATAAATATTGGACATTTCGACTACGCTCAATGCCCAAACTAACAACCAATAACCTAATAACCCAATAACCAATAACCTAATAACCCAATAACCAATAACCTAATAACCAATAACCCAATAACCAATAACCTAATAACCAATAACCTAATAACCAATAACCTAATAACCTAATAACTCAATAACCAATAACCCAATAACTAAATAACCCAATAACCCAATAAATGAAAACAACAATTATCATTTTATCAATTATTATCTGCTTGTTGCTTATCTTTTTTTTCGTTAATAAAAATGAAAGTAAAAACATCGTAACTTTCCAGCACGATACTCTTTATTTAATAAAAGAAGCAGAGCCGATAGTTATTGAGAAAGCAAAAACGAAAATCAAATACATAAAAGATACTGTTTTTAAAAGCCAGCCATTCGTTGCCGAACTCGATACGATTGTCCGGCAGGACACTATACATAGCTCTTTCATATTTCCAGAAAATCTTTTATCTCTTGAAATTAAAAAGAAACCAGACACAACAAAGATTGAAAAAATTACTATTACAAAGGAAATTCTACAAAAAGAAAGCTGGTGGAAAGAGCCACTGATTTTTATTAGCGGCTGTGCTGCAGGATTTTTACTTTTTAAATTACAATAGAATCAAAGAATTATGAAAACAAATAAAAAACTTTTTACAGAAATAGCGACAAATCAGCAAATTTCTAAATCATTTAATTTAATGAATAATTTGCCAAATCCAGACAAGGTTTTTCAAAATACTGGCAGAAAGTATTCTAATTATAGGGATTTGCTGAACGACCCTCACCTTTGGTCTTGCATTCAATCAAGAAAAAGCGGTGTGCTTGCTTTTGATTTTGAATTTAAGCAGTATAATGCAAGCACAAATGCTTTTTCATTAATTCAAGCCGCTTTTGAACAAATCAATTTAAATCAACTGATAAGGGATATTCTCGATGCTCCACTTTTCGGTTTCCAGCCACTTGAAATTATGTGGAATATTTTCGATTTTGGAGCAAACGTTGTTCTACCTGAAAAAATTGTTCCGAAGCCGCAGGAGTGGTTTGAGTTCAATCGCTCAGGTGAATTGCTTTTCAAACAGCAAGCTGGTTTGCAAAATATTTCACTGCCAGATTCCAAATTTCTAATCGTCCAGTATGAGCCAACTTACATCAATCCGTATGGACATTCACTTCTTGGAAAATGCTACTGGTCCGTTACTTTTAAAAATAATGGGCTAAAGTTTTGGACAAATTTTGCTGAAAAGTATGGAATGCCCATACTTTTTGCAAAATACGAACGGGGCGGTTCTTATGACGATGCACAGGAACTTGCAGACAATCTATCACTTATGGTGGACAACAACGTAATAGTTGCCTCCTCTGAAATCAGTTTGGAAATGCAGGAGGCAATCCGCAACACTGCTTCGGATTTGTTTCACGATTTACTTCGCTTTTGCAATTCTGAAATATCAAAAGTAATTCTATCGCAAACTCTCACAACTGAACTCGACAGCGGCTCTTATGCTGCTTCGATGACGCATTTCAAAATACGCCGTGAAATCATTATGGCTGATGTCCGATTAGTTGAAAGCACGATTAACACTCTAATCAAATACATTATTGATTTGAATATGAATGAGCATTTTTATCCGCATTTTGAATTTAAGCAAGAAGAAGTAGTGGAAAAAAGTTGAGATAGGTAAGAGCAAAAAATGTAGATATCCAACATCTTCAAGATGTTGGATATCTTTTTCGTTTCAAAGAATTTTAAAATGAAGTGCAAATTTAACAAGGGGTTGCAACCCCTTGTTAAAAAGCATAAAGTTGAATTTTTCCCAAGTGCAACTTGGAAGGAGTAATAAAATTCCTGAAATCTTTTTTAAAAGAATACTACCTGAAAGCCCAAACCAATATAAGAATCCATATCCTTATAAAAAAGTCCATGGAAGCTTCTACCGTCATAATAATACAAACTTACAAGCAATCCCACCTTTTCAGATGTATGAAGTTTGAGTCCAACTTGAGCTGTGTTCATCTGTTTGTATTGCTCATCAATTCCAATAAGCTTAAAATCATATCCGCATACAAGAGACAGCAAATTGCATAATCTTGTTTCATAGTCAAAGCCGAGTTCAGGATTAAAAACACTGACATCTTTGGGCTGTGTGGAAAAAACGCAGTTTATTCCAATGTATGGTCTTATTTCATCAATTTGATAAGCAACGATTAAATTGACAAATTCCCGACTAAACACGTAGGGAGGTTTAAAGAATATGGAATCCTTTGCATAGCCATCTGAAAGGTGTGAAGATATGTGAGCTATACGCATACGCCCGGACAGATTTTCATCATTGCGCCAATTTAAATTTGCTCCGAAAAAGAAATCTGTTGTTTCGACCGGAAATTTAAAATTACCTTCGCTTCTCAGGCGAGTGTAAGTAAAGAAATCTGCTCCTACTGAAAACTTATTTTGCTCAATATTGAAATCAAACAAGTCAATAGAAGTGCCGATGTCTAATCGCAATTTTTCATCAGAAAACTGATAAAATGAACCAATACGCGGTTCAAACACATTTGCAGTAAGCGGTTTAAAAAGTAGCGATTCCTGAGAAAAGAGAAACGCTGGTAATAAAAATATTGCTAATATTGTTTTTTTTAGGTTCATAGGAATAAATTTTATAATAAAAGATAACTTCCGAAAAATAGTTTGTATTCATATTTGTTTTCTTTGTAACGAAAGCAAAATGTTTATGTAGGAAACAGGCATGCCTGTTTCCTACTCAATATTATTTTTTAAATTATTTACCTAAAAACTGTAAAACTTTTTGTTATTCTGCTATTTTCATTTGTCAAAGTGCAATAATACATTCCGATTGGCAAATCATTTGTTGAAATGTTAATTGCATTATTTCCCAAAATTTCAGAGCTACCGATTCTTTTAACTTCCATTCCCAAAGAATTAAATATTGAAATTGAATTATACATTGTATTTTCTGGAAAAGTAATTGTAATTTTATTAGAGGCAGGATTAGGATAAATACATATATCTTTGTTATCAGAAAAGGGTTCAGTAACATCGGTTAAATTAAATTTAGAGAGTTCAGCACTATAAGTACCATTTCCATGTGTTCCAGCAAAAATATAGGTATCATTTAAATACATGCTGGAAACCTTATATTCGATTAATCCTGAACTTACATCTTTCCAATATTCACCATTATTTGTTGATAGATAAACTCCACCAATTGAAACAAATATATTAGAACCAAGAATAGTAATAGCTCCGACGTGGTCACTTCTAATTTTATTCCAGCTATCTCCTAAATTTGTAGATAAATAAACTCCATCAGATTTGCCAATAACTATTTTTGAACCACATATATCCATACAAGTAATTCCTATTGGGTAAGGCAATAAACCTGAGTTTATAGCAGTCCAACTATTTCCAAAATCAGTAGTTCGGAACATTCCATCTTGATTGGTTGCTGCAATGAAGTTAGTTCCTTCTATTGCTAAATGTGTAATATATAAATTAGTCAAACCATTATTAATTTCAGACCAACTCTCTCCTTTATCAGTTGATAAAAATATACCTTCACTATATGTTCCGGCTAAAATAATACTACCATCAATAGCTAAGCAATTAATTGCAGATGAAGCGATATTTGCTTTTTCAGCTGTCCAAGCACTTCCTTGATAAGTACATTTAAATAATCCTGCCACAGTACCACTAAAAATAGTAGAATCTGCTTCAACAAGACAATTAACAATTCCTTCTGAAAAACCTAAATCAATTAAATTCCAATTTTTTCCATTATTAGTTGATTTATATAGTTCTATGCCATAGGATTGTGTTGCTGTATAAATTACAGAATCTTTTACAAAAAGGATTTTTGTGTATAATTTGTGAAGTCCAGAACTCATATCAGTCCAATTAACACCGTTATCTGTCGAAAAGTAAGGACCAGACCTTGTCCCGACAATAATATTTGAACCGTCTGCTGTTAAATTAAATACTTCATAACCCAAGAAACTTGAATCTATTAATGACCATTTTTCACCATCAAACGAAGATATGTAAATCCAATAACCACACCCGGCGTACATTTTATTCCCTTTAATATATATACTATTTACTCTGTTGTCATTAAGCTCTGGGATAATTCGCGTCCAGCTGGTCCCCTTGTCCGTTGTCTGGAATAATCCAAATGATGTGCCTGCAATTATTTGCGATTCAAAGGCATATAAACATTCAACTCTTGATTGGAAACTGAAATCTGCTTCGTTCCAACTTTCCCCATAATTTGTGGATTTATAAAACTCATAATTGCATGAACTTGCAAAAATAATATCACCAATTATTTTTATTGAACAAATATTAAGATTGGTTAAACCCGAATTAACTTCATACCAACTTTCACCGTTGTTTATAGATTTAACAATCCCACCATCATTTATACCTGCAAAAATTATAGAATCAGAACAAGCCAAGCTATTAACATAAATATTGGTTAAACCGTTGTTCATTTCTTTCCAGCTTTCTCCGTTATCTGTTGATTTTAACACTCCGTTAAGCGTTCCTGCAAATACTTCTGTTCCTTTTATTATTATAGAGTTTATATAATTAACTTTATAGTTGGATTTTAATAAAGTCCAATTATCGCCTTTATCTGTTGTTCGGAATATTCCTTGTTGACTTGTTCCTACAAAAATGTTAGAATCTTTTACTGCAATGGAATTAATTACATATCCATGCAATGGCTGTGACCAGTACTCTACTGAATGTGACACATTACTTAAAATAATAAATAATCCAATAAAAATGAAAAGTTTCATAGCTTATTCCTTTAAAATTTAGAACAAATTTATTTAAATGGAAAAATTTTCAAAAGATATAAGTAAATTTTTCAAAAATCCTTTTATTCCCTCAGTTAGTTTAATTTTTTTCAAAAATATAACAATAAATCATAAAATCATAATGTTTTATAATAATCGTAAAGGAAAGCAATTCTTTATGAAAAAAATTATATTTATTAGAAAGCCATTTCTATGCTAAATGAGAGGTATTATGCAGTTAACTTTAGCAAAGTAAGAAGAACTAAATACTTTCATAAAGTTTCTCGGAGCTTTGCGAAAGTTAAAAAACTACTCTTATGTCATCTCCTTTTAAATAAAGTATTTGCTTTATCAGGGTGTTGAAATGACAATCAAAATAAATTATTTGTTTTTCTTTAATAATTTCTAATTTACAACCCTAACCAATGCAGTATCAGTGCATTCTTCAAGCAAATCTTTAATCGATTTTTTTAAAACAGGGTGGAGGTAATCGGCTGCAATTTCAAATGCCGGAACTAAAACAAACCTACGTTCCTGCATTCTTGGATGAGGAATTTCAATGTCTTTTTCTTTAATAATTGAATTACCAAAAAATATAATATCTAAATCAAGTTCTCTTGCAGCCCATCGCTCCTTTTTCTTCCTGTTGTGATAATACTCTATAGTCTTGCAAAATTCAAGCAATTCATAGATACTAACATACGTTTTCCCAATAAGGGCAGCATTGAGAAAATCAGGTTGATTTTCTACTCCGACTGGTTCAGTTAGATAAAAAGAAGATAGCTTAATATCCCAGAGAATATTTGTATCCCTTAAAAGCATTGCAGCATTTTCGATATGAAACCGTTTATTTCCTATATTTGAACCGAGAGAAAGCAGAACTGATGTGCATTGCTTATTCATTTTCGGAATTGCAGGCACTTCTTGTAAGAGTATGCTCGGCTTCAACGTAGCTTACAGGTCTGCTGATAGGAGCATTTAATTTTCTTACTCTAATCGTGGCTTTTTCAATTTGAGGAGTTCTGTCCATCAAAAATTTCAGTATGTCGAATGCTATTGTTTCAATTAAATTATAGCTATCGTCTGAAATCACTTCTTCGATGCAATAAAGTGCATTTTCGTAATTCACTGCATACTGCACCTGGTCTTTTTCGATTGCTAATTTTGCATCGTAATACATATCCAAATCAATTTGGTATCTACCGCCAAGAGTATGTTCTTCCTGTTTTGCACCGTGATAGCCGTAAAATTCTGCGTTTTTTATACTTAGTCGTGTTAATTGAGTTTTGCTCATTTTTTCATTCTCAAAAAAGAACAAATTTAACTTATAAAATCAATTTTACAAAACTTTTTCCAATGCCCATTTAAAAACTTTTAGATATTCAAGTGCAGAGCGTCCAGACGAAAAATCATTTGTCATAGCATTTCGCCTTATTATATCCCAGTGTGGTTCCTGCTTATAAATAGAAAGAGCGCGGCGAATTGCAAATGCAAAGTCATCAGCGTTGTATTGGTAAAAGACAAGTCCGCAGCCCTCGCCATTGTTCCAGTTATATTCTTTTACAGTGTCAGCAAGCCCGCCGGTATTGCGAACAATAGGAATTGAGCCGTATTTCATTGCATACATTTGTGTTAATCCACAGGGCTCAAAACGTGATGGGACGAAAAAGAAATCAGATGCAGCGAGTATGCGGTATGACATTACATTGTTGTAACCAACGTGGATGCTGACTTTTCCCGGATATTTCCATGCTAAATAATTGAAGAAATCTTCATATTTTTTCTCTCCGCTGCCTAGCAAAACGAAACGAAATTCATTGTTTGAAAGGAAATATTCTATTTTATTCATTATTAAATCAATGCCCTTTTGTTCGGTTAGTCGCGTTGTCATTCCAATTAGAGGCATTTCTATGTTTTCAGTTGTTCCAAAATACTCTTCGACAAAACGCCGCTTATTTTCTTCTTTATCCTGAAGATTTATACTTGAGTATTTTTTATAAATCCTCTTATCTGTTTCCGGATTCCATTCCTGATAATTAGCACCGTTTAAAATACCAATTAAGTCGCCGGCACGTAAATTCAAAATATCCTGCAAACCTTCACTAAAGTAAGGATAGCGTATTTCCTGGGCGTAAGTCGGACTGACAGTTGTAATTTTGTCTGAAAACATTAGCCCGGTTTTCATAGCATTAACAACTCCAAAACGCTCGAACCAGGAGCCGGGATAAAATTCTTTCATTCCGAAAGTTGAAAAGTCCATTGCCCGCTCTGGATTGAACCAGCCCTGATATGCTAAATTATGTATTGTATAAACGCCAGCTGTTCGTGCAAAATGATAATCGAATTTATACTGCGATTTAAGAAATGCCATTGTGAAAGCGGTATGGAAATCGTGTGCGTGGATTATGTCCGGCTTGAAATTCAGTGCCTTTGCTGCTTCCATTACAGCGCGACTGAAAAAAATAAAACGCCTGTCGTTATCTAAATATTCATTCGGGTCGCCGTAAATTCCCCAGCGATTGAAATAATCTGCATTTTCCACCAGATAAACCGGAACATTAGTGTTCGGTAGAGTTCCATACCAAAGGTGTCCGAATTCCATCCAATTGCCAATAGGGACATAAAGAACTAGATATGTCGGTTTAAATCCATAATAATGAGTATCAATAAAACCATATTTTGGCATAATAATAATTGGATTTTGTCCGTATTTTGCCCATTCTGCCGGCAAAGAAGCTGCTATGTCTGCAAGTCCACCTCGCTTTGCAAAAGGGTCAACTTCTGCCGAAGCTAATAGAATATTCATTTTTGTTTTTCCATCTTTTCACATTCAATAATAAATGAAAATTTTCATCATTTACTACATTTTATAATACGTATTAATATACATATTATTCAATAAAATATAAGCAAAAATTAAGCCAAGGAAGTATATTAGTTGAATTGCTGATTTGCTTAGAACTCCTGATGCTCCGTAGTTCGTTGTTTCTCATGCTTGTCATTTCGAACCCCCTGATAAAGCAAATGCTTTATTTAAATGGAGATGACA
>DAIOVK010000063.1:0-10937 GCA_036759045.1 Kapaibacterium sp. (SeqCode)
GCTTCCCTGCTTTGTTTTAAAAGGAACTGCTAAACCGGCGTGTGTAATATACTCATCGTTAGAGTTAAATGGAATTTTATTATTCAAAAAATTTGTTTCAGTAGAAAAAGTACTGAAGCCAAAACCAAAAGAAAGTTCAGTTTTTCCGATTAAGGAAAGCCCGGCAGGATTGTAAGCCAAAGCAGCTAAATCATCGCTAATTCCATAATATGAAACATTTAAACCGGCAGCACGTGGAGTAATATAACCATTATTTCGAGTATATCGAAGAGCGTCTTCTATTGACTGAGCATTCGCTGAAATTGCTAAAGTAAAAATTAAAATAAGCAATCCAAAAAACTTAATTGATTTCATAACTACCTCCTGCCTCCAGACTTATTCTCATTAGAACCGGAACCTCTTGAACCGCCACTGGAGCTTCCGCTACTTTCGGAACCTCTTGAACCACCACCACTACTTGAGCCACCACTTGAAGGGGCAGAATAGCTACCAGACCCTCTTGAACCGCCGCTTGAACTACCACTGCTTTCAGAACCTCTTGAACTACTACCACTATTTGAACTACCGCTTGAAGGAGCAGAATAGCTGCCGGAACGTTCTGAAGAGCGGGAAGAGCCCTCATTTGAACTTCCTTTTGACGGATTTTCAGAAGGAGAGCTATTGGATTTCTCCTTAGGAGTATAAGAACTTCCAGAGTTTTCTTTGCTTTTTGGTTTTTCATTTTGTGAAGGACTTGAGGTGTTTACTTCTTTGACAGTCCGTTTTGTTGAAGTTTCTTCATTACTGCTACCAGATGATTTTTCCGGGGTTGTTGAAGAAGAAGTTCTTGGAATATAGCTACTGCCAGTATTTTCTTTGCTGCTTGTTCTCTCAATAGTAGCCGGATTTGAAGTATTTACTTCTCTTGCAGTTCGTTTAGTTGTACCTTCAGTCGAACTGCCGGACGAGGTTTCTGAATTAACTGAAGTGGGATTTCTTGGAATAAAGCTGCTTCCTGAATTTTCTTTGCTGCTTGTTCTTTCGATAGCAGAAGGATTTGAAGTATTGATAACTCTCGGAGTATTTCCTGTAGAACTGCTAACTCCGGAATTAGTAGTGGGAGTTAATGTTGTATTTGGAGCGGTAACCCCTCTATCATTAGTAACAGTGCGAAATCCAGTAGAAGCCACTCCTCTTCCGCCAGTAGATTCATCTCTAACATTAGTATAATTTCCGCGGCTTGGTCCGAAATCACGGTAAGATTCTTCCTTTTTTGGTTTTGAATCATAATGGTCCGGCACTATAACATATCTGTGATGGTCATTCCACCAGTTATGATGATAATGATGATAATCGAAGCGATATGGCGACCATGATGAGCAGTAGAAAGGATAATCATACCAGTAAGAATAATATACCGGATGCCAGCGCCATCTCCAGTTATCATAATACTCTACTACAAATACCCTTGAGTGAGGATAGTAGAAGCCGTCATAGTATATTTCCCACCAGGGCACATAAACAGGAACATAACGGGTTTCCTGAGCAATATAATAGTTAGTATAATCCTGCTCCTCGTTTTGAGTAGAATTAGAATTACCTGTATCTGGCAAAACTTGTTCCTGTTGAACGTTTTGTTGGGTTTGCTCAGGATTGCTTTCTTCTTGTACTTCAGTTTTTACTTCAGCTTTTGGTTTGCTATAACCGAAGTAATCCTGTCTTGAGCCAGTGTTTGAAGCACAGCTGTTTAAAATTATTGCTATGCTTGTTAGAATTCCTATTAAAATTAATTTTTTCATTGTATATCTCCTTCTTTATATATTTTAACGTTTATATTCAAAAAATGTTACATACTAAAAACCTTAAAAAATTGCCAATAATTCTGTATATTTACTTTTTTATTTTTTACATATTACTAAAAATTATCAAATAATGAACGAAAAAAAAATCATAATAAAAAAAGCTAAAGAAAATAACTTAAAAAGCATTGATATTGAAATACCACATAATACTTTAACTGTAATAACCGGAGTAAGCGGCTCAGGAAAATCAACACTCGCTTTCGATACAATTTATGCTGAGGGCTACCGCAGGTTCGTTGAATCGCTTTCTGCTTATGTCAGGCAGTTTTTAGAACGTCAAAACAAGCCGGACGTTGAAGTAATCAAAGGGCTTCCTCCAGCTGTTGCTATTGAACAAAAGACATTTTCAAGAAATCCACGCTCTACTGTTGGCACTACTACTGAGATTTATGACTATATTCGCTTACTCTACGGAAAAATTGGCACTACTATTTGTAAATGCGGCAGAACTATTGAAAAATCTTCGCCAAGTTCAGTTACAAAACATCTAATCGAACACCATATAAACGATAAAATATATATTCTATTTTCCATTTCTACAAAAGTCCTTGATTTTCAGGAAGAATTAGAACGACTAAAACAATTGGGTTTCTTCAGGGTATATCATTCAATAAAAAACGAAATACTTGATTTCGAAGCAATAAATTTAATTCCAAAAGAAGAATTCGATTCAATTTATGTTTTGGTTGACAGATTGGCAATCAGTGAAGAAGAAGAAGCCCGCACACGTTTAAGCGATTCTATTGAGCAAGCATTTAAAGTTGGTGAAGGCAGGATTTATATTTATAATATAAACCAAAATCATATTTTTAGCTTCAGTAGTTTTTATGAATGTCCTTATTGTGAAATAGTCTATCAGGAGCCAGACCCACGGCTATTTTCTTTTAATAATCCGTATGGTGCCTGTCCTCAATGCCAGGGCTTTGGCAGAACAATGGGAATTGATGAAGAATTGGTATTTCCTAATCCAAGTTTAACTTTGTTAAATGGTGCAGTTCACCCATTTCGCACTCCAGCTTATATCAAATATCAAACTAAGCTATTAAGCGAAGCAACAAAAAAACACATTCCGGTAGATAAACCAATAAATCAGTTTACACAGGAACAAATGGATTTTCTATGGGATGGAAGTGGCTCCTTTGATGGAATTAATGATTTTTTCAAGCAATTGGAGCAAACAAGCTATAAAATTCAAAATCGTTTGATGATAAACCGCTATCGTGGATATACTAAATGCAGAGCTTGTGGCGGTTCCCGCTTAAGAACTTCAGCCAGAAGAGTATTTGTAAGTGGAAAATCAATTCCTGATTTAATTTATTTGCCTCTAAACGAATTAGCTCTATTTTTCAATAATTTGAATTTAAACGAACATCAGATTGATATTGTAGAACAGGTTGTTAAAGAAATCAAATGGAGGATTCAACTTCTTTTAGATATTGGATTGGAATATTTAACTTTGGACAGAATGACGCAAACTTTGTCCGGTGGCGAAGCCCAACGCATTAACCTTTCTTCTGCACTCGGTGCCTCCCTGGTCGGAACTGTATATATCCTTGATGAACCAAGTATTGGAATGCATTCTGTTGATACACAAAGAATGCTTAATATTTTAAATAAATTAAAAAATATCGGCAATACCGTCATTGTTGTGGAACACGACCCGGAAATAATAGAAAGTGCTGAATTTTTAATTGATATGGGACCAGGTGCTGGCGAGAAAGGTGGCGAAATTGTATATTCAGGTGATGTTAAAGGTATTTTTAAAGAAAAAAATTCTATAACAGGACAATATCTTTCCGGTAAAAAGAAAATTCCTATTCCGGATAAACGCTTGCAATGTGATGGAAAAAAAATGGTTTTAACGAACCCAAGGGCAAATAATCTCAAAATTGATTCCGTTGAATTTCCACTTGGCTGCGTTGTTTCAGTAACAGGAGTATCTGGCTCCGGAAAAAGCACGTTGATTAATGAGGTGCTTTTTAACGGACTGACTAAAATGCACAGCGGCTACGAAGATTACGTGAAAAATTTCGATAAGCTAAATGGTTATCACTACATTAGCAAAGTTGAAATGATAGACCAGAGTTCTATTGGAAAGTCCTCCCGCTCAACTCCTGCTACCTATACCGGCGTTTTTGATTATATCCGCGACCTTTTTGCAAATACACAGCAAGCAAAACAGCTTGGGCTTTCTTCTTCGTATTTTTCTTTTAATATTCCCGGAGGAAGATGTGAAGCATGCGAAGGTGAAGGAACTCAGGTGATTGATATGCAATTCCTTTCTGATGTTAGGTTGGAGTGTGAAGTTTGCCATGGCACACGCTATAAAAAAGAAGCAAGAGGCATTCTTTTTAAAGAAAAATCAATTGTTGATGTTCTTAATATGACAATTAACGAGGCAATTGAATTTTTTGAAGGAGAGAAAAAAATTACCCGCCGTTTAGAAGTGTTAAGAGATGTGGGATTGGATTATTTGCGTTTAGGACAGTCCAGTTCTATGCTTTCAGGTGGCGAAGCTCAAAGGATAAAACTTGCTAACCAATTAGAACTTTCAAAAAACTCAAGTATTCTGTTTATTTTTGATGAACCAACAACCGGTTTGCATTTAGACGATATTTCAAAACTTTTAAAATGCTTTCATAAATTAATTGAAAATGGTAACTCTGTCATTATAATAGAACATAATTTGCACGTAATCGCTTCATCGGACTGGATTATTGATTTAGGGCCGGGTGCAGGCGATAAAGGTGGACGGGTAGTTGCTACCGGAACGCCGGAAGACGTTATGAAAGTAAAAGAATCTTTAACTGGCAATGCTTTAATAAAGTTCTTTGAAAGATGGAAATAATGTAGTAATTTTGTATAATGGTCGTTTAGCTCAGCTGGTCCAGAGCGTTCGCCTCACACGCGAAAGGTCGCAGGTTCAAATCCCGCAACGACTACAAGTCCTAATTGTATAAAAAATTTCTATTTCTTTTCCTTAAACATTTGCAAGCGATAGAGTTTTGCGTAGAGTCCATCTTTTTGCAAAAGTTCTTCGTGGGTGCCAATGTCATTTACTTTGCCGTGATGGAGAACTAAAATTCTGTCGGCATTCTTTATTGTAGAAAGCCGATGAGCTATGATAATAGCGGTTCTTCCAGCTAATAGGTCGTTTAATAGTGTTTCTATTATTTGCTCAGTTTTTGAATCAATATTTGAAGTTGCTTCGTCTAAAATCAAGATTTCTGGATTAGCAACGAGTGCCCTGCAAATAGAAATTAGCTGTCTTTGCCCGGCAGATAAAGTGGCGCCCCGTTCTGCAAGTTTTGTTTGAAAAATATCGCTTAAGCTATCTAATATGCAACCGATTCCATATTTGTTTATTTCTTCTTTTGCAGATTCAATGTCTTTTGGAACATCTTTTAAAAATATATTTTCATAAATTGTTCTTGAAAATAAAAAGACATCTTGTTGGATTATTGCGATTTTCTCTCTTAAGCTGCTTATTCTAAAATCTTTAAGATTAATTCCATCAATACGTATTTGCCCATTTTCATAATCATAAAATCTGCTTAACAAATTAATAATTGTGGTTTTCCCGGAGCCGGTCGCTCCAACTATAGCTAGTTTCTCACCTTTTTTTACATCAAATGAAATGTTTTCTAAAACTTTTTTTTCCTGAACATAACTAAAATTAATATTCTTAAACTCAATTTTATTTATAAAAGTTTTGAATTCCTTTGCATTCTCAGCTTCAAATATTTTTTCTTCAGTATCAAGCAAACCGAAAATTCGCTCTGAACTTGCCATAGCGCTTTGCAGCGTAGTAAATTTTTCTGTTAAATCGCGTATTGGTCTGAAAAACATTTCTGCATATTGAAGAAAAGCAATCAAAATTCCTATGGTCATAAAGCCGGACAGAATATTTTCAGCAGCATACCAAATGATGATTCCAAGGACAATGGTGCTAAGCATTTCAATTATTGGAAAAAATACGGCATAATAAAAAACAGATTTAACCCATAAGTTTCTATGAATTACATTTGTTTCATCGAACTTTTTGAACTGCTCTTCTTCCTGAGTGAATTGCTTAACAGTTGAAATTCCAGTAATAAATTCATTGAAAGTAGAATTGAGCTGGGCTACCGTTTTCCTTATATCCCGAAAAACCACACGCACTTTCGTTTTAAAAGCATAAGTAGCAATAATTAAAACTGGCAAGATTGTGAGAGTGAGCAAAGAAAGTTCAACATTAATAAAAAACATATAGGCGATTATCCAGCAGATAAGCAATAAATCAGCAATAATCATCACAACTCCGCTGGAAAAAAGTTCATTTAGCACTTCCACATCATTTGTAACACGTGTTACTAATCTGCCAACGGGATTTTTATCAAAAAATTTTAGCGATAAATTTTGAATATGAGTGAAAAGATTTTGCCGAATACTTAACAGGACGTTTTGCCCAACCCACTGCATTAGATAGGTTTGTGCAAATTGCAAAGCTCCGTTTATTATTAATACAGAAAAAATCAGCAAAATTATGTTTAAAAGACCATTCCAGTCTGCAATCGAAATGTAATCGTCAATTGCGATTTTGATTAAATAAGGACGTAACGGGAAAAGAGCAGAAGCAAGAATTGTTAAAAATATTGCAAGGTAAGTCTGCCATTTATATGGTTTTAAATATATAATTAATCGCTTTAGTAATTTAAAATCAATTTGTTTAAATTCCTCGTCTGTTGATATTACTTTCATAAAACTTCTTTTTCCAACGACAATATTTCAAAGACAAAATTAAAACATTTTTTTGATTTTAAAAGATTAAATTAAATAGCATCTTCGCTTTAAAGATTAGAAGGTTTAGATAGTTTAGAATTTAAACTTTCGTAAAGTTTTATTTACTAAAATTAGCGATGTCATTCTGACGGATGTCAGAATCCATCTTAGGAAAGCAAGTGAGCTTGCTCACTTGTAACATTTGGGCAAGCCCAAATGCATCCTTGTAACAGCTAATATAGAATAATTATAAGATGGATTCTGGCATACGCCAGAATGACAAGTAAAGATGTTATTGGTAAACGAAGTGAAGAATATCAAAATCTATGTTAACAATGACTTGTGAGATTCTTCACTTCGCTTCAGAATGACAGAGTAAAATTATACTATTACTCCCCAAAATCTTGTTTTTTTAGCAAGATTTTTAGAATAATTTCATAACTACTAATTCCTTAACGAAAATAAAGAATTAATAGAATTGCTTCGCACCTAATAATTGCGCTTTTAATCTCCATAATAAATTATGGAGTTACTCTAATTATTAGAATAACTCCTAAATTTATTTAGGAGTTATCTGTTTGCAATTTTGTGAAATTACATTATTTGTAATATCAAACTTTCTTAATTGCGAAATACCAAAATAGAGGCATTAGGAGTCTTTAATTTTGTTTGTAGCTTAAGCTACGTTATGTCATCTCTATTTAAATAGAGTGAACTCATTTATTTAAAAATTATTAAATTTGTAGTATTGAAATTAAATATAAAATGAATAGCTTTATGATACAAAAATTACCAAAAATTGAGTTAAAACTATCAAAATTTGATTTATTTTTAGAAATAATTGGTTGGGTTTTGTTCGTTGTTTTTTGGATTTGGATTATACTTGAATATTTCAATTTGCCCGAAACGATTCCAACTCATTTTAATTTTCAAGGCGAAATTGATAGTTACGGAAGCAAATCTTCATTGTTCTTATTACCAGCATTTTCGACTTTTATTTTCATTGCATTAAGTTGGATAAACAGATACCCACATATTTTCAATTATCCGGTTAAAATTACTGAAGAAAATGCTGAAACGCAGTATAGAATAGCAACAAGATTAATGATAATTATGAAAATTACAGTTCAAACCTCTTTTATGCTGATTTTCTTCATTGTAATTCAATCCATTAATGGAGTTGAAAATTATAACATTCTACTTATTACTTTATTGATTTTTATTATAATAATTGCACCAGTCGTATATTTTATTATGAAGATGTATAACAGTGCGAAGAGAAATAAGCAACTTCTCATAAAGAATAAATATTAATTCTGGTAAATTTACGATATGGAACAAGCCATACCATCAACAAGTTGATAGCATTGCTTGAAATTTTTAAAAGTCAAAAAACTTCTTCCCAAGTGCAACTTTGGAAATAGGATTTGAAGTTTTTTTCAATATTTTTGTCATGCTATCAACTTGTTGATAGTATGACTTTCTTCTTACGTCTTCGTTTATATTCGCACCAGAATGACCGACAAAGGTAGCGATGTCATTGTTAACAAATTTGCTTTTAAAATTAACAATAAAAAAAAATTTCTATCGTTTATTTTGTGAAAATTTAAAAAAATATTAAATACGAATGAAAATATTAGCAATAGAATCTTCTTGTGACGAAACATCAGCAGCAGTAATAAACGACTCAAAAATACTAAGCAATATAATATCCTCACAAATATTTCACCAGAAATTCGGTGGCGTTATACCAGAACTCGCATCACGCGCCCATTTACAAAATATTTATTACGTTGTTTCAGAAGCACTTCGGGAAAGCAACACCAGAATGGAAGAAATAGATGGTTTAGCTGTTACCTCAGAACCCGGTTTAGTTGGTTCGCTCATTGTGGGCTCAAACTTTGCAAAAGGTTTATCATTAAGGTATGACAAGCCGGTTATTCCAATCAATCACATAGAAGGGCATATCTTTTCTGGCTGCCTGCAAGAACAGTCATTGGAATTTCCATTTATAACATTAGTAGTAAGCGGTGGACATACTTCTATTTTCATCGTAAGAAGTTACAATGAATACAAAGTACTTGGCTCAACCCGTGATGACGCTGCCGGCGAAGCTTTCGACAAAATTGGCACAATGCTTGGGCTTAGCTACCCTGCCGGTCCAGTAATCGACAGATTAGCAAAACAAGGCAATCCCAAACGCTTCAATTTCCCAAGAGCAATGATAAACAAACCCGGCTACGATTTCAGTTTCAGCGGACTTAAAACTTCTGTCCGGTATTTTCTGCATAATGAATACCCAAACGGAATACCGGAAGAAGATATTGCAGATTTATGCAGTTCAGTTCAGCAAGCTATTGTAGATGTGCTTATTCATAAGGTTTTAAATGCAGCTATTGATTTTCAAGTAAAAAGCATTGTAATTGGAGGTGGCGTTTCTGCAAACTCAGCTCTTAGAGAACAACTCACAGAAAAAGCATTAAAACATAATATAAATGTTATTGTTCCAGAGCTTTTATATTGTATGGACAACGCTGCTATGATTGCATATCTCGCTGAAAAGAAACTAAGTTTTCTGAATAAAGAACAATTTTTTAATTTAAAATATTCTGTTAGTCCAACTGGCTTTCGTGCTAAAAGGGATAGTTAGTGTTGTAATTCATTGAATGGCTTATAATAGTTTCTTTTCATTCTGAATCCCAAGATAAAGCAAGTGCTTTATTTTAATGAAGATGACATAGTTACTAAACAGTGTTTTTCAGTCATACTATCAACAAGCTGATAGCATGACTGATAAAAGATGTCATTGGCAACCCCAAGATAAAGGAAATGACATCTTTACTTATATACTACAAACCTTCCGAAAGTTAAGGAACCTTCGGAAGGTTCTTTGCAAAAATTTTAAACAAGCAAGGTTGCAAGAATCAAAGAAACTACGGACATCAACTTTATTAAAATGTTAATCGAAGGTCCTGATGTATCTTTGAATGGGTCTCCAACGGTATCTCCAACGACAGCAGCTTTGTGCGGTTCAGATTTCTTAAAATATTTTTTACCATCAATTTCAACACCTTCTTCAAACATTTTCTTTGCATTGTCCCATGCGCCACCAGCATTAGCTTGGAAAATTGCTAAAAGTACACCGCAAACAGTAACGCCTGCAAGCATTCCGCCTAATGCTTCTTTACCAAAAAATGGAGTAAAACCAATAATAACAGGAGCAGCAACTGCAAGCAAACCGGGAACTATCATCTGTCTTATGGCAGCTTTTGTAGAAATAGCAACGCATTTTTCATATTCTGCTTTTCCATCAGCAGCATGGAAGATATCTAATTTATCTTTAGGCCATTCCTTTTGGTCTTTTTCACCCCATTCTTTCATTACAGTCAGAGCAGCTTTAAGTGCGGGAATATCATTGAACTGACGTCTTACTTCTTTAATCATCGACATTGCAGCACGTCCAACTGCACCCATTGCTAAAGCCGAAAAGATAAACGGTAAAAGGCCACCGATAAAAAGGCCAGCCATTACATTTGCTTTAGATATATCAATTGTTGGAATATGAGCAGTAGTCATATATGCACCAAATAAAGCAAGTGCTGTTAAGGCAGCAGAGCCAATAGCAAAACCCTTACCAATAGCGGCAGTAGAATTACCAACTGCATCAAGTTTATCTGTTCTACCACGAACTTCAGGAGGTAATTCAGACATTTCTGCAATACCGCCGGCGTTATCAGCAATAGGACCATAAGCATCAACGGCCAATTGAATTCCTGTATTGGAAAGCATACCTACTGCAGCAATCGCGATACCGTATAAGCCTGCAAAATGGTAAGCACCGATGATGGCACCAGCAAGAATTAACGTAGGAATTGCTGTTGACATCATACCTACACCAAGACCAGCTATGATGTTGGTTGCTGCACCAGTAATAGATTGTTGTGCCACTCTTTTTACTGGACCTGTACCTGTTCCTGTATAATATTCAGTTACATAACCAATACCAAGACCAGAAACCAAACCAATAATTACAGCATAGAAAACACCGTTGTTGGTAAAAGTTATTTCAGAACTTGTTGCAATATCATTTGCTACCCAAGTATCTGGAAGCATCCATTGTGCAATCACATACGTTGCAATTAACATAACAACAGAAGAGATCAATTCACCAGCATTCAATGCTTTTTGTGGATCTCCACCTTCTTTTACTTTTACAAAGAAAGTACCCAAGATAGAAGTTACAATACCTACACCAGACAAAACTAAAGGTAAAAGCACTGCATTCAATCCATTAAAGTCATTGGTGATTTCAAATCCACCTAAACCAATAAAAGC